>NZ_JAQOWX010000033.1:0-46093 GCF_028462495.1 Paucibacter sp. XJ19-41 | reverse complement strand
GTGCGACCGCTGCAGGTGCTGGCTTGGCGGCCGGCGCCGCCGTGCCCGGTGGCAGCGTCGCAACCCAGGGCGTGCCGCGCTCGCGCGCCAGCGCCTGGGCATTGTTTTGCGCCAGCTCCAGCGCATTCCCCTTGCACTGGGCCATGGCCAGGCGCCACAGCGTCTCGGCCTGCAGCGAGAGTTGCTGCTTGTCGGCGGCGGCCAGGCCGGCCGCGCTGTTGCGGAGTTTCTGCGAGTGCTCGCGGGCGCGCTCGAAGGGCGGGGCGCAGAACTCGGCGTTGTGGCCGTCGATCTCGGACTGCTGGCGGCGTTGCTGCGCGGTGGTCTGCTGCTTGCCGGTGCAATGCTCGGCGGCCAGGTCCCACATGGTCTCGGCCTTGCGGTACAGCGAGCCGGCCTCCGGCCAGCGGCGTTCGCCGAAGGCCTGGCGCGCCATCTCCTGCAGCGAGGCGGCGTCGCGATGCGAGAGCTCGCATTGCTGGCCGGCGGCCTGGCGCTCGGCAATGGCGGCGCGTTGCTTCTGGTTGTCGACCAGATGGCGCTCGGCACGCTCCTTGGCGCGCCCTTCGCAGCGCTGGGTCGCCGTGCTCCACAGCGCCAGCGCCTCGTCCAGCAGCCGGGCCTGGCCGTCCAGATCCTTGCCGAGCGACGGCGCGGTGGCCGCGCGCAGATCGGCGGCGATGGCGCGTGTCGTCAGCGCGGTGCAACCGGGGGGCTCGGCGGCCGGCGCCGACGCCGAGGCCGCGGGAGAGGCCAGGTCTTGTGCGCCCGCCGGCAGAGCCAGCATGGCGAGCAGGGAAAGAATTGGTGTGGCGCGCATGGGCTTAGGGCTTGCGGGGGGCGGACTCGGCCGGAATCTCCAGCATCGCGTCGATCAGGCCGCGGGCGAAACGACCACTGCCGGGATCGCCGGGGCTCTCGAAGGAGAAGGTGTCGGGCGCGGAGGCCAGCGGCATGGCGCCGATCTCGAAGCTCAGATCCTCGGGGCGCAGGCCGCGCAGGATCGCGACGACCTCGCTCTCCAGGCCTCTGGCCTGGGCGCGCTTGTTGAGTTCGGTCAGGCGCTCGGCATCGAAGATGAAGGCATTGCCGGTCAGGCTGCGTTCGACCATCTTCTGGTGCAGCGTGAAGCCGGCCAGCGGGTTGGCGCCGAGCTTGGCGGCACGCTCAAAGGCCCAGGCGTCCGCATGGTCGAACACGGTGGCCGCGATGCGGGCGACGCCGCCCAGCGAGCCGCGGGTGACGGCCGCCTGCTGCATCGCGCCGGCCACCTGGGCCTTGGTGAGCTGCGCGGCGGCATCGGTCAGGCCTTCGCGCAGGCGCTGCATGGCCAGGGCCTTGCCCTGTTCGATCAACTGTTGCTTGACGATTTCGGTCGCCACGCTGGCGGCCGCCGACTTGGCTGCATTGACGGCGGCATTGGCCGCCACCGCCGCGCCCTGCAGACCGGAGGCCAGCGTGACCAGGTTGTAGAGCGTGCCGGCGATCTGGGTGCCGTAGTGGTAGGTCTTCATGCGGGCCCCGCCTTCTTCGGACAGCCCTTGGGTCCACAGCACCGCCCACAAGGCCTCGTCCTCGCTGAGGTCGGCCTGCGTGATCTCCAGCGGGTGCAGGCTCAGCAGCCAGTGGTAGTCCTGCAGCTGCGGCGTGTTGGGCGGGGCCAGGCGGGCATAGCCGCGACAGACCTTCAGCGGCGTCAGGGGCACGGTCTTGCCGCCCAGCAGTTGTACGCTGAATGGGCGACCCGCGTCTCGCGCCGCGGCCAGGCGCTGCAGCAGATCGGCGCTGTCCTCGGTCTGGGTGCCGCCCACCTTGATGATCTTGTCGCCCAGCTTCAGCGGCGCATCGGCACTGACGCCGACCACGGTCAGGCGCTCGTCGACGCCCAGCGCGCGCACCCAGGCGACCCTGTCGTTCTCGGCCCAGCCCTGGCTGGTGGCCACGGCGAAAGGCAGCTCCCACTGGCTATCGCAGTGAGCATCCCGGAGCTGGGCGCTGCGCACGATGGCTGGGCGCAGCAGACGCTCACCGGCGCCGTAGGCGCGAATATTGCCCAGCAGGGCCTCATCGACCTTGCGGCCCTCGTCTACCGTGGATTGGGGCGCCGCGCAGGCGCTCAGCAGCACGGCGATCAGAGCGACGGCAACGGTGCGCCAGGGCAGGCGGGAACGGACGACATCCATGAATGGCGGCGGGCTTGGGACAGCGGGCCAGTTTAGGTGCGGGGTACCGCGCCTGCGTCGCTGTTGAGCCTCGCTAATGCAGCCATTCGCGCAGTTTTCACAGGTTTGCGACCGGATTCAAGGGCGCGAATTCCGCCGGCCGCTTGCTCTTCCAGGCCGAGATGGCCTGGCCCATCTCGGCGGTGTCGAAGACGGCGCTTTGCAGCAGGCTCATCTGGGCCAGTGCGGCGGCCGTGCCGTGGTCGCGGGCATGGTTCAAAGCCAGCTTGCTGGTGGCCACGGCCAGCGGCGATTTGTCGGCGATGCTGCGGGCCAGGCCCATCACATGGGCCAGCAGCGCGTCGGCGTCCGGCAGCACGGCATTGACCAGGCCACAGGCCAGCGCGCGCTCGGCACCGAGGCGCTCGCCGGTATAGGCCAGCTCGCGGGCCAGACCGGCCGGCATCAGATGCTGCAGGCGCTGCAGCACGCCCAGGTCGGCGGCCATGCCGATATTGATCTCCTGCACGCAGAAGAAGGCGTCGGCCGTGCAGTAGCGCATATCGCAGACGGCGGCCAGGTCCAGCGCGCCGCCGATGCAGCCGCCCTGGATGGCGCCCAGCACCGGGAAGCGCGCCTCGTCCAGCGCGGTGAAGCAGTCCATCAAGCGGCGCAGCGAGTCTTGAAAGCTCAGCCGGCTGCGCGCGCTGCGCGTGTCCAGCATCGCGTCGTCGGTGGCAAAGGTGTCCAGCGCCATGCCGGCGCTGAAATGCTTGCCGGTCGATGAGATCACCAGCGCTCGGGTCCGGCCGGCGTCGTGCAGGCCGCGCACCGCATCGCGCAGCGCCGGGAAGAAGGGCGGGCTCATGGTGTTCATGCGCTCGGGCCGGTTCAGGCTGAGATGGCTGATGCCCTGGGCATCGGTGGCGAGGTTGAAGAATTCGTTCATCGCGGCCCCTGTGGTGGCGAGTAGCTTAATCAAGGGACAGGCTCTGTCTATCCGATGGGCGACAGCCGATATGGCCCCATGGCTTGCGTACTTTCACCGACCGGGGAAGCCCTGGGGCGGGCGCTCCGGAGCGCTCCCTACACTGCTCGCATGCGAACGCTTCGAACCGATGACGGCCTGCCCTTGCACTGGCGGCAATGGGGGCTGCCCGGGCCGCAGCCCGCGCGCGGCACGGTGCTGATCGTCCATGGGCTGGGCGAGCATATCGGTCGCTACGAGCATGTGGCCGCGCGGCTGAACAGCTGGGGCTGGCAGGTGGTGGGCCATGACCAGCGCGGCCACGGCGCCTCTGGCGGGGCGCGCGGCGATATCGCCGGCCCCGAGCGGCTGATGCAAGACCTGGCCCTGGTGATCGACGAGCTGCGAGCCGATGCCGCCCTGAACAAGGGCCCGCTGCTGCTGCTGGGCCACAGCATGGGCGGCCTGGTGGCGGCGCGCTTCGTCGCCGGCGGCCTGTGCGCCAGCAGCGGCGGCGTGCTGCCGGCCTGGTTCAGGCCGGTTGACGGCCTGGTGCTCAGCTCGCCGGCGCTGGATGCCGGGATGTCGGGCATCCAGAAGGTCTTGCTGACGGTGGCGCTGCCGCTGCTGCCGCATCTGGCGGTCGGCAACGGGCTCAAGCCGGCCTGGATCTCGCGCGATGCTGCCGTGGTCGCGGCCTACGAGAACGACCCGCTGGTCCATGACCGCATCACGCCGGCCCTGGCCAGCATGATTGCCGAGGGCGGCGCCGAGGTGCTGGATCGGGCGGGGCAGTGGCTGCTGCCGACCCTGTTGATGTGGGCCGGCAGCGATCACTGTGTCGACCCGGCCGGTAGCGAGGCCTTTGCCGCCGAGGCACCGGCGACGGTGGTGCAGTCGCAGTGCTTCGAGCGCCTGTTCCATGAGCTCTTCAACGAGCCGGAGCGCGAACAGGTGTTTGCCCGCCTGCAGGCCTGGCTGGACGACAAGTTTTAAGATCGGGGCCTCACCAGCCACAAGCCGGACCCCCATCATGAATGCTCGCGACCCGTCATTGCCCCTGCAACCCGATGAAGCCACCGCGCTGGGCGACTATGCCGCCCGCGTCTGGGACGAGGAAATCGTCCCCGCGCTGACCGACTACATCGCGATCCCGGCCAAGAGCCCGATGTTCGACGCCGACTGGGCGGCGAACGGCCATATCGAGAAGGTGATACGCGACGCCGCGAGCTGGGTCGAGGGCAAGAAGGTCGCCGGGCTGAAGCTGGAGGTCATTCGCATCGAGGGCCGCACGCCCATCATCTTCTTCGAGGTGCCGGCCACCAAGGCCGGCAGCGATGACACCATCGTCGTCTACGGCCATCTGGACAAGCAGCCCGAGTTCAATGGCTGGCGCAACGATCTGGGCCCGTGGACGCCCAAGTACGAGGACGGCAAGCTCTACGGCCGCGGTGGCGCCGATGACGGTTACGCGGTCTATGCCTCGCTGACCGCCATCATGGCGCTGGACCGCCAGGGCATTCCGCGGCCGCGCTGCGTCGGCATCATCGAGACCTGCGAGGAAAGCGGCTCCTACGATCTGCCGGCCTATATCGACGCGCTGAAGGACCGCTTGGGCAATGTCAGCCTGGTGGTCTGCCTGGACTCGGGCGCCGGCAACTACGACCAGCTGTGGCTGACCACCTCGTTGCGCGGCATGGTCAGCGGCGTGTTGAAGGTCGAGGTGCTGACCGAGGGCATTCACTCGGGCGACGCTAGCGGCCTGGTGCCGTCGAGCTTCCGCATCCTGCGCCAGGTGCTGGACCGGCTGGAGGACAGCAAGACCGGCCGCCTGCTGCCCGAGAGCTTCCATTGCGACATTCCCGGCAACCGGATCGCGCAGGCCCAGGCCACCGCCGCCATCCTGAAGGACGAGGTCTGGAAGCGCTACCCCTGGGCCTGCGGCGCCGACGGCGGCGCGGTGCTGCCGGTGACGCAGGATCCGGTCGAGGTGCTGCTGAACCGCACCTGGCGGCCGACCTTGTCGGTGGTGGGCGTCGATGGCTTCCCGGAGCTGAAGAATGCCGGCAATGTGCTGCGTCCCTACACCGCCTTCAAGCTCTCGCTGCGCCTGCCGCCGCTGGTGGACGGCAACGAGGCGGCGCTGCGCCTGAAGGCTCTGCTGGAGGACAACGCGCCCTACAACGCCAAGGTCACTTTTGTGCCCGATGGCCGCGCCGGCGCCTACGGCGCCACCGGCTGGAACACGCCGGACCTGTCACCCTGGCTGGATGCCGCGCTCAACCAGGCCAGCTTGGCCCAGTTCGGCACCCCGGTCGGCTATATCGGCCAGGGCGGCACGATCCCGCTGATGAGCATGCTGCAGAAGGGCTTTCCGAAGGCGCAGATGATGGTCTGCGGCGTCTTGGGCCCGAAGAGCAATGCCCATGGCCCCAACGAATTCCTGCATGTGCCTTATGGCAAGCGGCTGACGGCGGCTGTGGCCCAGGTGATGGCAGCCCATCCTTGAGTACGCGTCAATCGTTCAGGGGCAGGCCGACATAGTTCTCGGCCAGCACCGTCTGGGCGGCGCGCGAGCTCATCAGATAGTCGAGATCGGCCTGCTGGATGCGCTGGTCGAAGCCGTTGTGGTCCGGGAAGTTGTGCAGCAGCTGGGTCAGGCTCCAGGAGAAACGCTCGGCGCGCCAGACGCGCCGCAGCGCCTGCTCCGAGTAGCGCGCCAGCCCGGCCTCGCTGCGGTCGCGGTAGTACTCGGTCAGCGCGCGCGCCAGATAGCGCACATCGGAAGCGGCCAGGTTCAATCCCTTGGCCCCGGTCGGCGGCACCAGATGGCCGGCGTCGCCGGCCAGGAACAGGCGGCCGAAGCGCAGCGGCTCGGTCACATAGCTGCGCAGCGGCGCGATGCTTTTCTCCAGCGAGGGGGCCGGCTCCAGCGCGGCGGCGGTGACCGGGTCGAGCCGGCTTTTCAGCTCGCTCCAGAAGCGCGCATCGCTCCATGCCTCGAGCCGGTCGCTGAGGCTACACTGGATGTAGCAGCGCACCCGCGTTCTGCTGCGCATGCTGCACAGCGCGAAGCCGCGCTCATGCTGGGCGTAGACCAGCTCGTCGGCGGGCGGTGCGGTGTCGGCCAGCACGCCCAGCCAGCCGAAGGGATAGCCGCGCTCATAGCAGTGGTAGGCGCTGGCCGGCAGGCCGGCGCGCGAGACGCCGTGAAAGCCGTCGCAGCCGGCGATGTAGTCGCAGGCCAGCTCGTGGTCCTGGCCCAGATGCTGGTAGCGCACGACCGCCCGGGGCTCGCCCAGGCCATGCAGGCTGACATGCCGGGCCTCGTAGTGCGTGGTCAGGCCGGCGGCCTTGCGGGCGTCCATCAGGTCGCGGCACAGCTCGTTCTGGCCGTAGACCAGCACCGACTGGCCGGTCAGCCCCTGCAGATCGATACGCTGGCGCTGGCCGCCGAAGCTCAGCTGGATGCCCTGGTGGACCAGGCCCTGGGCATGCATGCGCTGACCGACCCCGGCCTCGTCCAGCAGCTCGACGCTGCCGCGCTCCAGAATGCCGGCGCGCACGCGGGCCAGCACCTGTTCACCGCTGTGCAGCTCAAGAATCGTGTTGGCGATGCCGGCCTTGTGCAGCAAGGCGCCGAGCAAAAGACCGGCCGGGCCGGCGCCGATGATGGCAACCTGGGTGCGCTGCATTGTTGTCCCTCCCTGTGTGGATGACAGGCCGGGCAACGGCCTGTCCAGGGACGGAGCTTGCCACCGCTTGACGGCGGCGGGTCCCGTTAACTCTTACAGCAGCATGCGCAGATGCGCCTGGGCCTGCAGCAGCGGCGGCAGGCAGTGCTCGACCAGCTGGTCCATGCTCATGCGCGAGGCATGCACACTGATATTCATCGCCGCCACCACATCGCCGCGGTAGTTCTTCAGCGGCACCGCCACGGTGCGCAGGCCCAGCTCCAGCTCCTGGTCGATGCAGGCATAGCCCAGCGAGCGGGCGCGGGCGATCTCGATGCGCAGGCGCTCGGGATGGACGATGGTGTGGGGTGTCAGCGCGGCGAGCTCCTGGCGGGCGATCCAGGCGTCGACCTCGGCCTGCGGCATGGCCGACAGCAGCACCCGACCATTGCCCGAGCAGTGCGCCGGCACCCGGGTGCCGGGCGGGCGCGTGGGCGAGACGACCCGGCCGGCGCTGGTGGCGGCGATGCAGATCACATCATTGCCGTCCAGCACGCCGGCCGAGCTGGCTTCCTTCAGCGCATAGGCCAGCTTGTGCAGCTCGGGCTCGACGATGCGCGGCAGGCGGGCCGAGTGCATATAGCTCTGGCCCAGGCGCAGCACCTTGGGCGTCAGCGCGAACATCTTGCGGTCCTGCGAGACAAAGCCCAGATGGGTCAGCGTCAGCAGATAGCGGCGGGCGGCGGCGCGGGTCAGGCCGGTGCGGGCCGCCACTTCCGAGATGGTCAGGCGGGGACGCTCCTGGTCGAAGGCTTCGATCACGGCCAGGCCTTTTTCCAGGCCGGCCACCAGATCGCGCTTGAGCGGGCCGCTCTCGGCGGGGCTGGCGGGAGCTGGGGCAGGGACCGCGAGGGCGGCCAAATCATCGAGTGCGCGGGCAGCAGACATGGTGGCGTGTTTTGTGCGAATGGCGCCCAAATCGGCTGGGCGCAAGCAGGGAAACGCCGACTATAGGGAGGCCATCGGGGCCTGTCCAAGCCAAACCTGGCATTTTGGGCGATTGACGCACATCAATGCACTTGTTTGGTGCGTTTCGGATAGGGCTCAGCCCACGGCCTTGGCGAGGCGGGTGTGCGGCAAGGGATGTGCGAACCGAGGTCTCTGAGCGGTGTATTTTGAGGATGGGTGTCGCTGCTTCCCGGGACATCCGGGCGCGGTGCGATATTTGCGCGGTTTTTGCGCGGTATATGTGCGAGTTGCGAAATAAGACTGGATCCAGTATCCCACGCGACGCGCACAAAAAAGGGTGCCTTTCGGCACCCTTGTCCATGACAAATATTCAGCAGGGCTTGAGTTTTTGTCATGGCTGGCCTCGTGGCCAGCGGCAATCCCTGTTGCTCAGACGCGTTCAAGCACCAGGGCGATGCCCTGGCCGACGCCGATGCACATGGTGCACAGCGCGTAGCGACCGCCGCTGCGCTGCAGCTGGTTGACGGCCGTCATCACAAGGCGGGCACCGCTGGCGCCCAGCGGGTGGCCCAGCGCGATGGCGCCGCCGTTCGGGTTGACGCGGGCGTCGTCGTCGGGCAGGCCCAGATCGCGCAGCACCGCCAGGCCCTGGGCGGCGAAGGCCTCGTTGAGCTCGATCACATCCATCTGCGCCAGGCTCAGTCCGGTCAGCGCCAGCACCTTGCGGGCGGCCGGCGCCGGGCCTATGCCCATGATGCGCGGTGCGACGCCGGCGGTGGCCATGCCGACGACACGGGCGCGCGGGCTCAGGCCGTGGCGGGCGGCGGCGACCTCGCTGGCCAGCAGCAGCGCTACCGCGCCGTCGTTGACGCCCGAGGCATTGCCGGCGGTGACCGTGCCGTCCGGGCGCACCACGCCCTTGAGCTTGGCCAGGGCTTCCAGGCTGGTTTCGCGCGGATGCTCGTCCTTGGCGACGACGATGGGCTCGCCCTTTTTCTGTGCAATCGTCACCGGCGTGATCTCGGCATCGAAGACGCCGGCTTTCTGCGCGGCCACGGCCTTCAGCTGGCTGGCCAGCGCCATGCGGTCCTGGGCCTCGCGCTCGATCTTGAAGTCGGTGGCGACGTTCTCGGCCGTCTCGGGCATCGAGTCGACGCCGTACTGCGCCTTCATCAGCTTGTTGATGAAGCGCCAGCCTATCGTCGTGTCATAGACGGCATTGCTGCGCGAGAACGCGGACTCGGCCTTGGGCATCACGAAGGGCGCGCGGCTCATGCTCTCGACGCCACCAGCCAGCATCAGCTCAGCCTCGCCGGCGCGAATCGCGCGGGCGGCGCTGCCCACCGCATCCATGCCGGAGCCGCACAGGCGGTTGATCGTCGCGCCGGGCACGGCAATCGGCAGGCCGGCCAGCAGGCTGGCCATGCGGGCGACGTTGCGGTTGTCCTCGCCGGCCTGGTTGGCACAGCCATACAGCAGATCGGCGACGGCCTCCCAGTCGACCCGGGGGTTGCGGGCCATCAGCGCCCGCAGCGGGATCGCACCGAGGTCGTCGGCGCGCACCGAGGACAGCGCGCCGCCGTAGCGGCCGAATGGGGTGCGCTGGGCGTCGCAGATAAGGGCGTGGTTCATGAAATCTCCGTGGGTTTGTTATCGGTTCAGGGGCGCAGCAGCGGCTGGCCGGTCAGGTCTTGCAGGGTGTCGACGCTCAGGCCCTCGACCAGATCCAGCACCTGCAAGCCCTGGGGCGTGACGGCCAGCACGGCCAGATCGGTGTAGATGCGGCTGACGCAGGCCGGTGCGGTCAGCGGGTAGCTGCACTGGGCGACGATCTTGCTCTCGCCGGATTTGCTCAGGTGCTCCATCATCACAAAGGTGTGCTTGGCACCAATGGCCAGGTCCATCGCACCGCCGACTGCGGGGATCGCGTCGGGCGCGCCGGTATGCCAGTTGGCCAGATCGCCGTGAACCGAGACCTGGAAGGCGCCCAGCACGCAGATGTCCAGATGGCCGCCGCGCATCATCGCGAAGCTGTCGGCATGGTGAAAGAAGCAGCCGCCGGGCAGCAGTGTGACCGGCTGCTTGCCGGCATTGATCAGGTCGTAGTCCTCGGCGCCGGCGGGCGGTGGCGGGCCCATGCCCAGCACGCCGTTCTCGCTATGCAGTATCACTTCGAGCCCGGCCGGGATCTGGGCCGCCACCAGGGTCGGCAGGCCGATGCCCAGATTGACCACCGCGCCCTCGGGGATGTCGCGGGCGACGCGCGCGGCCATCTGCTCGCGGGTCCATTTCTTGTAGCTTGAGCTGCTCATATCAGGCTCCCGGCTTGAAGCCGCCGCCGCGGGTGCTCTGGCGTGGCACCCGAACCAGGCGCTGCACAAAGATGCCGGGTGTCACGACGGCCTCGGGGTCCATCTGGCCCAGCTCCACCACCTCGTGAACCGAGGCCACGGTGATCCTGGCGGCCATGGCCATGATGGGGCCGAAGTTGCGTGCGGTCATGCGGTAGTCCAGATTGCCCCAACGGTCGCCGCGCTCGGCCTTGATCAGTGCGAAATCGGCCCGGATCGGGTACTCGAGCACCTGGCCGCGACCGTCGATGAGGCGGCATTCCTTGCCCTCGGCCAGCGCCGTGCCATAGCCGGTGGGGGTGAAGAAGGCGCCGATGCCGGCCCCGGCGGCGCGGATGCGCTCGGCCAGATTGCCCTGCGGCACCAGCTCCAGTTCGATCTTGCCGCTTCTATAGAGCGCGTCGAAATGGTGGGAGTCGGTCTGGCGCGGGAAGGAGCAGATGATTTTGCGCACCCGGCCGGCGGCCAGCAGCGCGGCCAGGCCGGCATCGCCATTGCCGGCATTGTTGTTGACGACGGTCAGCTCGCGCGCGCCCTGGTCCAGCAGCGCCTCGATCAGCTCCGTGGGCAGGCCGGCCGTGCCGAAGCCGCCGATCATCACCGTCGCGCCATCGGCGACATCGCGCAAGGCCTGGGCGGCGGAGTCTTGTAGCTTGTTGATCATCGGCGGCAAGTCTCGAAAAAGTTCATATATAGAACCCGAGTTCCTGAATTGAACATGCTACGGTGCTGGCTTGGCGGCGGTCAAGCCGATGGCGTGACAATTCGCACATGAAAGTGTTTGTATCGTGTGGCGCCCCATAAGAGGGCCTGTTTTACTTAAGTTGGCGGGTGCATGTGCCGATGCTGGTGGCGAGGGCGCCTCAAAAACAGGGCGAAGGAATCCAATGAAGGACAGATCTTCCGATCCTTTGATCGACGTGGGCCAGTTGAAGGTGGGCATGTTCATCCACCTGGATCTGGGCTGGATGTCGCATCCGTTTCCGCTCAGCAGCTTCAAACTGAGCTCGGAAGATCAGTTGCTGATACTGCGCCGCTTGGGCCTCAAGCAGGTGCGTTGGAGCCCTGGCCGCAGCGAACTGCAGACCGAGGCGACGCCGAGGCAGGCCGCTGTGGTGGACGCCGCCGGCGCCGCTCAGCAAAGCCCCGAGCCGCAGGCGACGGAGGCGCAGCGGCGCGCGCTGGCAGCCCAGCGCGAGGCCCTGTCCTTGTGCGAGCGGCAGTATGGCGAAGCCGCCGGCGCCTTTCGCGAGCTGATGGAACTGCTGCCGCGCGAGCCGCGCAGCACGCGCGACCAGTCGATCGCGCTGACCAGCGCCTTGCTGGACAAGATGCTGATCGAGGGCGACCTGAACATCCGCCTGCTCAATGAAGGGGCGGGCGACCGCAGCACCGCCCATGCGCTGAATGTCGCGATCATCTCCTTGCTGCTGGGCCGGGCCTTCGGCCTGGGGCGCGACGAGATGATGGATCTGGGCGTCGGCGCCCTGCTGCACGATATCGGCAAGACCGAGTTGCCGGCCCGGGTGCGCAATCGTGACGACAGTTTCACGATGGCCGAGACCCAGCTCTACCAGCAGCATGTCAGCAAGGGCGTGGCCCTGGCCCAGGGCATGGGACTGGCGGCCGGCCCGTTGCTGGTGATCGCCCAGCACCATGAAAATGCCGATGGCAGCGGCTTCCCGCAGCGCATCAATGTCGACCGCATGAGTGCGGCCTCGCGCATCGTTGCGCTGGTCAACCGCTTCGATGGCCTGTGCAATCCGCTCTTGGCCTCCAAGGCGATGACCCCGCACGAGGCGCTGTCGCTGATGTTCGCCCAGGGCCGCAACCGCTTCGACGCGACCATGCTGAATGCCTTCATCCGCATGATGGGCGTCTACCCGCCCGGCTCGGCGGTGCAACTGACCGACGACCGTTATGCCCTGGTGGTGGCGGTCAACTCCTCGCGGCCGCTCAAGCCCAAGGTGATGGTGCATGACGCCAAGGTGCCGCGCGAGGAGGCCCTGATCCTGAATCTGGAGCAGCACTCCGACCTGGGCATACGCCGCAGCCTGAAACCCAATCTGCTGCCGCGCGCCTCGCTGGACTATCTGAGCCCGCGCACGCGGGTGGCCTACTTCTTCGAGAGTGCCGTAACGGGTAACGGGGAGTTGGCCGCGTGAGGCTGGTCAGCTTCAATCCGCCCACCGCTCCTCCCGCCGTCGATCTCTACCAGTCCCTTCTCGAAGGGCTGCAGGAGGCGGTCTGGCTGGTGGATGCGGCCACGCTGGAGGTGGTGGCCGTCAATCAGGCGGCCTCGCGCTTGCTGGGCATGGGGCCGGATCAGCTGCTGGGCTGCGGCATGGAGTCGCTGTCCAGCACGGCCGAGGACGCGCTGTTCTGGGCCGAGGCTGCGGGCGGCGGCCGCGAAGGCCTGCATACCGACACCTTGATGCGCCGCGCCGATGGTCAGGCCATCTGGGTGACTCGGCGTATCAGCCATGTGGTGCAGGCCGGCAGCGCCGGCCTGTGGCTGGTGGCGATGGCCGATCTGAGCAAGCAGCGCCAGCACGACGAAGAGCGCGAAACCCTGCTGGCCGAACTCAAGGCCACGCTGGAGTCGACCGCCGACGGCATCCTGGTCACCGATCTGGCCGGCCGCATGCGCAGCTTCAATCAGCGCTTCGCCTCGCTGTGGGGCTTGCCCGAGGACTTGCTGACCGAGCGCAATGACGAGGCTGTGCAGGCCTGGATGCGGCGCAGCGTGGTCGACGGGGCCGCCTATGCGATGCGGCTGAGCGCGATCCAGGAAGCGCCGCTGCTGCAGACCAGCGACGTCATCAAGCTGCTGGACGGCCGGGTGCTGGAGCGGGTTTCGCTGCCGCAGTGGAGCCGCGGCCGGCCGATCGGCCGGGTCTATTCCTACCGCGATCTCAGCGAGAAGCTGGCCGCCAGCCAGCGCATCGAGGAGCTCTCGCACACCGATATGCTGACCGGCCTGCCGAACCGGCGGGCGCTGGCCGAGCGGGCCGAGTACGCCCAGGCGATGGCGCGCCGCGAGGGCACGAGCTTCGCGTTGCTCAATGTCGATCTGGACCGTTTCAAGCAGATCAATGACACCCTGGGTCATGCCTACGGTGACCGAGTGTTGAAAGAGGTGGCCCAGCGCCTGAAGGAGTGTTTGCGAGAGGTCGATACCGTCGCCCGTCTGGGCGGCGACGATTTCGCGCTCCTTGTCCATCAGGCCGACGCGCGGGGCGCCGAACATGCGGCGCGGCGGGTGCAGGAGGCGATGTCGCGCCCCTTCAGCTTCGATACGCTGAGCTTCACCGTCACCTGCAGCACCGGCATCGCGCTGTTCCCCAGCGACGGCGGCAGTGCCGAAGAGTTGATGGTCAGCGCCGAGCGAGCGATGCACTGGGTCAAGGAGAGCGGTCGAGGCACGTTTCGCTTCCATCAGCCGCGCAAGGACGTGGATCTGCTGTCGCGCATGCGCCTGGATCATGCGATGCGCCAGGCCTTGCAGCAGCGCGAGTTCCGGCTGCATTACCAGCCGCAGATCGACCTGGCCAGCGGCGCGGTGATCGGCGCCGAGGCCTTGATACGCTGGCGCGACCCGCTGCGCGGCGAGGTTTCGCCGGCCGAGTTCATTCCGGTCGCGGAGGAGAGCGGTTTCATCGTCGCGATCGGCGAATGGGTGTTGCAGCAAGCGGTGGCGCAAGCAGCCGCCTGGCTGCGCCAGGGCTGGCGCATGCCGGTGGCCGTCAATGTCTCGGCTCTGCAGTTCCAGCAGGCGCATTTCGTCGACACGGTGGCGCTGGCGCTGAAGGCGCATGAGCTGCCGCCGTCGCTGCTGGAGCTGGAGCTGACCGAATCCATCCTGCTGCGCGACGCCGAGGAAGCGCTGCGCCGGCTCGAGGCCTTGTCCGAGCTGGGCGTGTGCATGTCTATCGATGACTTTGGCACCGGCTACTCCAGTCTCGGCTATCTGAAGCGCTTCCCGATCCAGCGCTTGAAGATTGATCGCAGCTTTGTCCAGGGACTGCCGTCGGATGAAAGCGATGTCGGCATCGTCAATGCGGTGGTCCAGATGGGGCGGGCGCTGCGCCTGCAGGTGATTGCCGAAGGGGTGGAGACCGAGGCCCAGCGCGACTGCCTGGCGCGTGCCGGTTGTCATGAGTTCCAGGGCTTTCTCTATGCGCCAGCGCTCGATCCGCGCGCGTTCGAAGAGAAGGTCTGGCGTCCGCTGACGCCCCCGCCACGGCCGGTGGTGCCGCCGATGCGTCTGGTGCGCGGCGGCTGAGACGGCGGTTACATTTCAAACGGCACAATGGTCGGCTCTGACACAAGGAGCATGGCCGTGATCTACAAATTCAAATCTGCGGCTGCGGCCGACGTGATCATGATGGGCCCCAACGGCGAGCAGCTGCTGCGGCTGATGGGGCGCGAGCCCGCAGCCCAGGGCATCGTGACCCAGGCCCAGCTCGGCGCCGCGATCTCGGCGCTGGAGCAGGCGGTAGCCGAGGACGAGGCCGAATTCGCCCGGCTGCAGGCCGAGGCCCAGGCGGCTGGCGAGCCGGCTCCGAAGCGCGAGGGCATCAGCCTGCGCCAGCGCGCCTGGCCTTTGCTGGAGATGATGCGGCTGAGCCTGGCGGAGCGGCACGACGTGGTCTGGGGCGCCTGAATGGGCCTGGACAGCGCCACGACGATTCTGGCGGTACGGCATGGCGAAACGGCCTGGAACCGCGAAAGCCGCATCCAGGGCCAGCTCGACATCCCGCTGAATGCACTGGGTCAGGCTCAGGCGCAGCGACTCGGGCGAGCGCTGGCCGGCGAGCGCCTGGACGCGATCTACAGCAGTGATCTGGCGCGCGCCTGGCAGACGGCCGAGGCCATCGGTGCCGCCACCGGCCTGTCACTGAGGGCCGAGCCGGCGCTGCGGGAGCGCAGCTTTGGCATCTTTCAGGGCCTGAGCTGGAGCGAGATCGAGCAGCAATGGCCGGCGCAAAGTGAGCGCTGGCGGCGGCGCGATCCCGATTTCGCGGCCGAGGGCGGCGAGAGCCTGCAGGACTTCTATCAGCGCGCCGTCACCACCGTCGAAGGCCTGGCCCAGGCCCATCCCGGGCAGACCGTCGTGATCGTCGCCCATGGCGGGGTGATGGACTGTCTACACCGCGCCGGCCGGCGGCTGAGTCTGCAGGCGCCGCGCAGCTGGGTGCTGGGCAATGCCACGATCAACCGCCTGCTCTACTCGGCGGCCGGGCTGAGCGTGGTCGGCTGGAACGACGACGGTCATCTCGAAGGGCTAAGCCTGGACGAGACGGCGGCCTGAGCACAGGGGAAGCGTCGCTAGCGCAAGTGCCAATTCGTACGTTTGCATCTTTACCACAGAACTGTTGCAATTTAGCGTCGCCCGCCACTCGGTCAAACCCTAGGACTTTTATACTGCGGCCACATTGCGAACAAGACCGGATGATCCAGTCCGGCAACTCTTCAACTCCTAAAAGGCAAATGATGAAAAAGATTGCTCTCGTCGCTGCACTGGCCGCCGTGTCGGCCTCCGCTTTCGCACAAAGCTCGGTGACCCTGTACGGTCGTATCAACACCACCGTGGAAAGCCAGAAGGTTGGCAACGGTGACCGTACGGCCGTCGTGCAGAACAACAGCTCGCGCTTCGGCTTCAAGGGCCAGGAAGATCTGGGCGGCGGTCTGAAGGCCTCGTTCAACCTGGAAAGCGGCCTGAACTCCGACGATGGCAAGGCTGCCGGCACTTTCTGGGGCCGTGAGGCCTGGGTGCAACTGGCTGGTTCCTTCGGTGCCGTCCGCCTGGGCAACTTCACACCCGAGTCGTACTTTGCCACCGCTGACTACATCAGCATGCACAACCACGATACCGGCACCTCGTCGGATGCTCTGTACGCCTTCAAGACCTACCGTTCGAGCAACAAGATCGGCTATTTCACGCCGACCGTTGGTGGCTTCAGCGGTAGCGCCTCGGTGTCGGCCGGTGAAGGTGCAGCCGGTAAGGAAAAGCTGTTCGACCTGGCAGCCAACTATGTCGGCGGCCCGCTGCACCTGGGTGCCGGCTTCAGCAAGGAAGGCGATGCCAAGCAAATCGCCGTGCGCGGTCTGTACGAGCTGGGTGCCTTCACCGTGGGCGCCTACTACCAGCGCGCCGACGACGGCGCTCAGAACCGCAACGTCTATCGCCTGTCGGGCATGTACACCATGGGCGCTTCGGAGTTCCACGTGAACTTCGGTGCTACCCAAGGCCGTGGCACTTTTGCCATTGGTCAGAACGACCCGGAAGACCGTCTGGTTGGTGCAGGCAAGACCACCCAGTTCACGCTGGGCTACAACTACAACCTGAGCAAGCGTACCAAGGTGTATGGCTTCTACACCGCTCAGAACGCCAAGGTCGAGTCCAAGGACTTCAGCTCGCTGGCAGCCGGCATCCGCCACAACTTCTGATCTCCGGATCAAAAGCAAAAAAACCACCTTCGGGTGGTTTTTTTACGCCTGTTTGGCGTCGATCTACTCGTCGAACAACTGCCCGGCCTGCTTCGGCGGCGCCACGCCCAGATGCCGGAAGGCGGCCAGGGTCGCGATGCGGCCCCGCGGCGTGCGCTGCAGAAAGCCCTGCTGGATCAGGTAGGGCTCGATCACATCCTCGATCGTGCCGGGCTCTTCGCCGATCGCGGCGGCCACATTGTCCAGGCCGACCGGGCCGCCATCGAAGCGATGCACCACCGCCTCCAGCAGCTTGCGGTCCATCAGATCGAAGCCCTGCGGGTCGACATCCAGCATCGCCAGCGCCAGATCGGCGATCTTCTTGCTGATGCGGCCATCGCCTTTCACATCGGCATAGTCGCGCACGCGGCGCAGCAGCCGGTTGGCGATGCGGGGCGTGCCGCGTGAGCGGCGTGCGATCTCCAGCGCACCCTCGGTATCGATCGGCGCATTCAGCAGGCCGGCCGAGCGGGTCACGATGCGCTGCAACTCGGCGGATGTGTAGAACTCCAGCCGGGCGACGATGCCGAAGCGGTCGCGCAGCGGGTTGGTCAGCATGCCGGCCCGCGTGGTCGCGCCGACCAGCGTGAAGGGCTGCAGATCCAGCTTGATCGAGCGCGCGGCCGGGCCCTCGCCGATCATGATGTCGATCTGGTAGTCCTCCAGCGCCGGGTAGAGGATTTCCTCGACCACCGGGGAGAGCCGGTGGATCTCGTCGATGAAGAGCACATCGTTCTTCTCGAGATTGGTCAGGATGGCGGCCAGGTCCTTGGGCTTCTCCAGCACCGGGCCCGAGGTCTGGCGCAGATTGACGCCCAGCTCGGCCGCGATGATGTGGCTCAATGTCGTCTTGCCCAGGCCCGGCGGGCCGAACAGCAGCACATGGTCCATGGCCTCGTCGCGCTTGCGGGCCGCGCCGATGAAGATCTCCAGCTGCTCGCGCGCCTTGGTCTGGCCGACATAGTCGTCCAGCAGCTTGGGCCGCAGCGCGCGCTCGATCGCCTCTTCATTGGGTGAGCTCGGGGCGGCGCTGACCACGCGCGGCGGCGTAGGGGCGTCGCCGAACTTGTCGGTCTGTATGCTCATGTGAGTTTCTTCATCGCCAGCTTGATGCCTTCGCTGACACCGATCTCGGCCGGCAGCGATTTCAGCGCCAGACCGGCTTCCTTGTCGGAGTAGCCCAGCGCGATCAGGGCCTGCAGGATGTCGCCATGGGCGTCATTGGCGACGCTGACCGGCAGCGCCAGATCGGGGCCGAGCTTGCCCTTGAGTTCCAGCAGCAGGCGCTCGGCGGTCTTCTTGCCGATGCCGGGCACCTTGACCAGGCGGCCGGTCTCCTGCTTGGAGACGGCCTGGGCGAGCTCGCCGACCGACAGGCCGGACAGCAGCGACAAGGCCATCTTGGGGCCGACACCGCTGATCTTGATCAGCTGGCGGAAGGTGCTGCGCTCCTCGGCGCTCAGGAAGCCGAACAGCACATGGGCATCCTCCCGGATGCTCAGATGTGTCAGCAGGCTGGCGCGCTCGCCCAATCCAGGCAGATTGTAGAAAGTGCTCATCGGCACGTCGACCTCGTAGCCGACGCCCTGCACATCGATGAGGATTTGCGGGGGCGATTTCTCCGCGATGACGCCTGTGAGTCTTCCGATCATGAACCGGATTATGTCGGCCCGTACCGACTGCGAGCACGCGACCCGGCCCGATCAGTCTCAGTTCCGACCAAACAAACCCAGGCGCTGCGCCTCCAGCGCAGCTTCCGCGCGTGAGCTGACATTCAGCTTGCGATAGATCTGCTTCACATAGTCGGCAATCGTGTGGCGGCTCAGACCCAGCTGCACGCCGATCTCGGGCAGGGTGTAGCCCTTGGCGACCCGCAGCAGCACCTCGGTCTCCCGGTCGGTCAGCGAGACCTCGTGCAGCAGGGCTGCGGCCTGGGGCCGACGCTGAGCGGCGAAATAGGCGATCACCTTGCGCGCGATCGACGGTGACAGCGGCGGCTCGCCCTGGCTGATGCGCTGCAACTGCTCGGCCAGCAGCTCGCGTGACTGCTCCTTCAGCAAATAGCCGAAGGCGCCGGCCTGTAGGGCCGGGAACAGGTGCTCGTCGTCGTCGTGGATGGTGACGATGACCGACTGCACCTCGGGCTGCTGCTCGCGCAAGGCCGCCACCACGTCCACGCCGGAACCGTCCGGTAGACCCAGGTCCAGCAGGGCCAGCGTGAAGCGCTGGGTCTGCACCTGCTTCAGAGCGTCCTGCACCCGCGAGCATTCGGTGATCTGGGCGTTGACGAAGATCTGCTTGACCAGGGCTTTGAGCCAGGCGCGGATCTCCGGAATGTCTTCCAGCAAAAGAATATGGTTCATGGTTTTGTACGGTGTGGACGGTGGCCCGATGGGGGACAACTTAGCCTTTATCGGCGCAAAAGCCAATGCCTCAATCCTTAGCAGGGGCTGTTCAGAGCGGAATCGTGAGGCGGATCACGGTTCCCCAGCCCGGACCGGACTCGACCAGGCACTGCCCATGCATCTGCTTGGCACGCGATTTCATGCTGGCCATGCCGTGGCCCTTGTCGAGCCGGCCGTCCAGCTCGGTCGTGATGCCCTGGCCGTTGTCCTGGATCACGACCAGGAAATCACCGTCGAGCACCGTGCAGCTGACCACGCAATGGGTGGCGCCGCTGTGCTTGATGATGTTGCTGACGGCTTCGCGGAAGATGCGCGTGGTCTGCACATAGGCGCGCGCCTGCAAGGTGTGGATCACTTCTTCGGCGGGCGCCTTCCACTCGGCCAGGATATTGGCCTGACCCAGGCGCGAGACGACCTCGGCGCGCCAGTCGCCCAAAGCGTCCAGCAGTTGCACCGGCTTGCCGGTCAGGCCGCGCACCGACAGGCGCATCTCCTCCAGCGCCTCACGCGCCAGGGTCGAGATGCGGTCGGACTCGCTGGTGTGCACGATGGTCAGCAGCTTGGCGCCCAGATCGTCGTGCAGATCGGCGGCGATGCGCTTGCGCTCGCGCTCGGTGACCTGCTCCAACTTCTGCTCGGCCATCTCGCTGAAGCTGCGCTCGATATCGGCCACCTTGGCCTGCGCATGCTGCTCATGTTCGAGCTGCAGGTGCTCGGCGTTGACGCGGGCATGGGCGATGTTCAGGATGATGCGCAAGCCCAGCGCCAGCAGCAGCAGCGGCAGCACGATGGTCGCCGGGCGCCACGGCGTCACCAGCTCCAGCAGCAGCGCGATGGCACCGAGCCCGAGCAGCACGGTGGTCTTGAGCCCCTGGTCGCGGCGCTCACGCAGATGCCAGGCCATGGCGGCCAGCACCTGCAGCACCAGCAGGGCCGACCAGGCCTGGCTCAGCATGGCCATCTGCGCCGGCAAGAGCAGCAGGCTCAGCGGCACCAGCACCGCCTGCAGTGGCAGGACCAGGTCCAGCCAGGGCCGCTGGCCACCGGTGGGCCGCAGCAGGAACTGGATCAGACACAGGCTCAGCCAGGGCAGCAAGGCGGTCGACAGCAGCAGGCGCCGGTCCCCGCCGAGCTGCGGCAGCGCGATCCAGTCCAGCGCCGAGCGCAGCACCCACAGCCCCATCAGGGCGGCGAGAAAGACCAGATGGCGCTCGCGCGCATGGATGCGTGACAGCAGGGCCAGGATCAGCCCCATCAGCGCCAGCATCGCGCACAGCAGCTGCGGCAGCAGCGTCTGCCAGAGGGCGGCCACAGGCGCCTGGTCCGGCTGTGCCAGGGCCCAGGTCGGCAGCAGCAGGGCGAGCGCACCGCCGCCCGGCATCAATGGAGGTCTGAATCGCATGGGGCGCGATTGTGCAGGAGGCGGCGGTGCGGCCGCCCTGGGGCATGTCCCGGCGACAATGCGCACCTTGCCTGCAGCTCTTGCGAAAGTCCCGCCTTGATCATCCGTCAGCTCTTCACCCCGACCGACAACAGCCGCCTGTCCCATCTGTGCGGCATGCTGGACGAGCATCTGCGCCAGATCGAGGCCGCCTTGGGCGTGAAGATCACGCGCCGCAACGAGCAGTTCCGCATCGAGGGCCCGAAGGCCGCAGCCCAGCGCAGCCAGCAATTGCTGATCGCCTTGTACGAGCGGGCCCGGCGCGCGATTCCTGCCGAGACCTTGCAGCTGGCGCTGGCCGAGGCCGTCGCCGACCTGGGGCCGGCGGTGAAGGGCAAGCCGGCAGTGGTCGCCACGCCCGCCGCCGACGCCATCGTGCTGCGCACCCGCCGCGCCGACCTGGCCGGCCGCACGCCGCGCCAGCATGAGTATCTGCGTCACATCCTGGCGCATGACATCACCTTCGGCCTGGGCCCGGCCGGCACCGGCAAGACCTTTCTGGCGGTGGCTTGTGCGATCGATGCGCTGGAGCGCTCGACGGTGCAGCGCATCATCCTGACCCGCCCGGCGGTCGAGGCCGGCGAACGCCTGGGCTTTCTGCCCGGCGACCTGACGCAGAAGGTCGACCCCTATCTGCGCCCGCTCTACGATGCGCTCTATGACCTGATGGGTTTTGATCGGGTCAGCAAGGCCTTCGAGAAAGGTCAGCTGGAGATCGCGCCGCTGGCCTTTATGCGCGGGCGCACCTTGAACCATGCCTTTGTGATCCTCGACGAGGCGCAGAACACCACGCCCGAGCAGATGAAGATGTTCCTGACCCGTATCGGCTTCGGCAGCAAATGCGTGGTCACCGGCGACACCAGCCAGATCGATCTGCCCAAGGGCATCAACAGCGGGCTGGTCGATGCCGAGCGCGTGCTGGCCAAGGTCAAGGGCATTGCGATGACGCGCTTCACCTCGCAAGATATCGTGCGCCACCCGCTGGTGGCACGCATCGTCGAGGCCTACGAGAAAGCCAAGTCATGAGCCGCCCCGAACTGAGCTTGTCGCTGCAATTCGCCGACCCGCGCCACAAGGCCCTGCTGCCGCGCCACAAGGTGGCGCGCTGGATACGCGCGGCGCTGGAGTTGCCGGGCGAGATCGCGGTGCGCATCGTCGATGCCGAGGAGGGTCGCCAGCTCAACAAGGACTTCCGCAGCAAGGACTACGCGACCAATGTGCTGACCTTCGACTACAGCCACGAGCCGGTGGTCGGGGCCGATCTGGTGATCTGTGCCGAGGTGGTCGAGCGCGAGGCGCAGGAGATGGGGCTGGACCTGGTCGCCCACTATGCCCACATGCTGGTGCATGGCACGCTGCATGCGCAGGGCTACGACCATGAAGAGGACGACGAGGCCGAGTGCATGGAGGCGCGCGAGAGCGAGATCATGATCGCGCTCGGCTTTGCCGATCCCTATCTGAAGGCCTGAGCGCTAGCGCTGGGTGCCCAGATAGCGCTTGCGCCAGAAGAAGGCGCCCAGCGCCAGGGCCAGCGCCAGCATCAGTCCCAAGGCGATCCACACGCCCTTGGCGTTGTGGATCAGCGGCAGCGCATCGAAGTTCATGCCGAAGATGCCGGTGATCAGGTTCAGCGGCAGAAAGATCGCGGTCAGCACGGTCAGCGTGCGCATGATGGCGTTGGTGCGGTGGCTCAGCGCCGAGAAATGCATCTGCACCGCCGATTCCGATGAAGACTCCAGCCGCCGCACATGGCTGAGCACCCGCTCCACATGCTCCAGCACATCGCGCGAGCGCACCCGCAGCAGCTCGCGCTCGCGCTGGCCCTGCGGTTCGGCCGGCATCGGCCAGTCCTCCAGCGCGTCCAGCCATTCCTGGATCGCGCTGCGCTGGTCCTCGCAAGTGTCTTCCAGCAGATGCAGGCTGTTGCGCGCATCGAGCAGCAGCTGCCAGTCGCTGAAGCGGCTGCGCGGGTCCATCAAGGCCTGCTGCAGGCCCACCAGCTGCCGGGTCAGCTGGCGGCGCAGCTCCAGATAGCTGTCCACCATATGGTTGACCATGCGCAGCATCAGATCGCTGGTGTTGCTGGGCAGGCGGGCCGAGCCGCGGAAGTCCGAGGCTTGCGTGAGCTGGCCCATGCGTGCGGCGAAATACTCGCGCACTGCGCAGTCGTCGGGATGGATGCTGATCAGCACGCGGTCGAACAGCGCAAAGCCGACCGGGCTGGTGTCTATGCTCAGCAGCGCGGGCGGCGAGGCCTCGCCCGCCTTGCCGGCCGCCGCCAGACGACGGAACACCAGCAGGTCGTACCAGGAGGTGTAGTCGTAGTGCGAGGGCAGCTGGCTGTTCAGCAGGTCGGAGACATGCAGATCGACCAGCGGGCCGCAGCCCCAGCCCTGCAGATGCTGCTGCAGGCCGCCGATCCGCTCCGGCAATTCCTGGCGTGCGCAGCCCACCCAGAGAAAGCCTTCCGGCGGCAGGTCCGCCGGCAGCATCTGCAGCTCGATGAACTGCTCGCCATGGATGTGGAAGACCCGCATCAACCCTTCTTCAACAGCCGGGCGGCTTCCAGCGCGAAATAGCTCAGCACGCCATCGGCGCCGGCGCGCTTGAAGGCCAGCAGCGATTCCATCATCACCGCATCATGATCGAGCCAGCCATTGGCGGCGGCGGCCTTCAGCATCGCGTACTCGCCGCTGACCTGGTAGGCAAAGGTCGGCACGCGGAACTCGTCCTTCACCCGCCGCACGATGTCCAGATATGGCATGCCGGGCTTGACCATCACCATATCGGCGCCCTCGGCCAGGTCCAGCGCCACCTCGCGCAAGGCCTCGTCGCTATTGCCCGGATCCATCTGGTAGGTCTTCTTGTCTGCCTTGCCCAGATTGGCGGCCGAGCCGACCGCATCGCGGAAGGGGCCGTAGAAGGCGCTGGCGTACTTGGCGCTGTAGGCCATGATGCGCGTATGGATCGCGCCGCTCGATTCGAGGGCGGCTCGAATCGCTCCGATCCTGCCGTCCATCATGTCGCTGGGTGCGACGATGTCCACACCGGCCTGGGCCTGGACCAGGGCCTGCCGGGCCAGGATCTCGACCGTGCGGTCATTGATGATATAGCCCTGCTCGTCCAGCACGCCGTCCTGGCCGTGGCTCGTGTATGGGTCCAGCGCCACATCGGTCAGCACCCCCAGCTGCGGGAAATTTTCTTTCAGTGCACGCACGACGCGCGGCACCAGGCCGTCGGGGTTGGTGGCCTCCTGGCCATCGGGCGTCTTCAGCGAGGCGTCGATGACCGGAAACAGGGCCAGCACCGGAATGCCCAGTGCGACGCATTCCTCCGCCACGCCCAGCAGCCGGTCCAGGCTCAAGCGCGCAACGCCGGGCATCGAGGCGACCGGCTCGATCCTGTCGACGCCCTCGTGCACGAACACCGGCAGTATCAGGTCGCTGGTCCGCAAGTGGTGCTCGCGCACCAGCTCACGGGTGAAGGCATCGCGGCGCAGGCGGCGCGGGCGGCTGGCCGGAAAAGGGGCGGGAATCTGGGCGCGGGACGACAAGGGCAGGCTCCGAGAATGAGGGGGTGAGGGCCGCCAGCGTGCCAATCTGCTCACTCTACGCAACATCCCGTAGAGACGCGATTGCGACGGCTCTGTTAAAATCGCCAACGGATGATAGCCGCAAGGTGGTCGTCCCCTGCTTTTCCTCCCTGAGCAGGAGCCTTGACGTGATGACAGCGAAAAGGCTTTCCAACCCCGGCTCTTCAGCCGGGGTTTTTTGTGCCTGCGGTTTTTGCTTGCAACTCTGCCATCCGCGCCAGCGGGGCCTCCGGACCCGGGCCGTATGATGGCCCGATGCTCTGGATCAAAGCCTTTCACATCGTCTTCGTGGCCGCCTGGTTTGCCGGCCTGTTCTATATGCCCAGGCTGTTCGTCAACCTGGCCATGGTGCCCGCCGACAGCCACGCCGAGCGCGAACGCCTGCTGCTGATGGGACACAAGCTCTACAAGTTCATGAGCCTGCTGATGATTCCGGCCCTGGCCCTGGGCCTGGTGCTATGGCTTTACTACGGCATCGGCCGCGGCCCCGGCAATGGCTGGATGCATGCCAAGCTGAGCCTGGTGCTCCTGGCCGTCGGCTACCACCATGTCTGCCGCGCTCAGCTGCGCCGCTTCGAGCAAATGGCCAACAAGCGCAGCCATCGCTGGTTACGCGTCTTCAACGAGGTCTCGGTCCTGATCTTTGCCGCCATCGTGATCCTGGTGGTGGTCAAGCCCTTCTGATGATGGCGCGCTGGCTGCCGCAGCCGCTGCCGCGCCGCCGCAGTTCGGCCACGCTGCTGGCCCTGGCCTATGCAGGGTTGGTGGTCTATGCCAGCCTCTACCCGTTCTGGCCCTGGACCCTGCCGCCGACGGTCGATGCTTGGGGGCTGATCGGTCTGCCCTGGCCCAAGTACTGGGGCGGCTTCGATGTGCACGCCAATCTGCTCGGCTATATGCCGCTGGGCCTGCTGATGTTTGCCGCGGCCGTGCGCAGCGGGCTGCGGCTGCGTCGCTGCCTGCTGCTGGGCCTGCTGCTGCCGCCGCTGCTGTCCTTCGGCATGGAGAGCCTGCAGTACTTCCTGCCGCGGCGGGTGCCTTCCCTGGTCGACTGGCTGCTCAATAGCGCGGGCGCGGCGGCCGGTCTGCTGCTCGGCCTGGTGCTTCATCTTGCCGGCGGCCTGACCCGCTGGCAGGGCCGGCGCGAGCACTGGTTTGTGCCGCACAGCGCCGGTGCGCTGGCCTTGCTGGCGCTGTGGCCGGTGGCCCTGCTGTTTCCGGCGCCGGTGCCTCTGGGTCTGGGTCAGGTCTTGCCCCGGTTGCAGGAACTCGCCGCCAGCCTGCTGGAAGGCACGCCCTGGGCGCTGCAATGGGAGGAACTGGCCGAGCCGGCGCTGCAGCGGGCGCTGCCGCCGGGACTGGAGGGCATCACGATTGCTTTGGGCTTGCTGGCGCCCTGCCTGCTGGCCCTGTCGGTGGCGCTGCCCGGCTGGCAACGCCTGGCCCTGGTGTTCGGCGCGGCCGCGCTGGGTGTGCTCAGCACGGCCTTGTCGACCGCGCTGAATTTCGGCCCCCAGCATGCCTGGGCCTGGCTGACCCTGAGCACCTGGCCGGGGCTGGCACTGGGCCTGGGGCTGGCCTGCATCCTCTGCGCGTTCTCGCGCCGTGCCTGCGCGGCCTGGGGTCTGGTGGTGACCAGCGCGCTGATCGCGATGGTCAGCGAGGCGCCCACCGATCCCTACCTGGCGCAAAGCCTGCAAGCCTGGGAGCAGGGCCGCTTCATCAGCTTCTACGGCCTGGCGCAATGGGTCGGCTGGCTCTGGCCATTCGGCGTGTTGGCCTGGCTGCTGGCGCTGCTGGCGCGGCGCGAGACCCAGGGATAAACCCGCACTGCCTACAATCGCGGCCATGAGCTATTTCCAGCGCCACATCTTCTTCTGCCTGAACCAGCGCGACAGCGGCGACAACGCCTGCGCCCAGCATGGTGCGCAGGCCGGCTTCGATCACTGCAAGTCCAGGGTCAAGTCCCTGGGCCTGGCCGGCCCCGGCGGCGTGCGCGTCAACAAGGCCGGCTGCTTGGACCGCTGCTCCGGCGGCCCGGTGGCCGTGGTCTATCCGGACGCGGTCTGGTACAGCTATGTCGATGCCAGCGATATCGACGAGATCGTCGAGCAGCATCTGCAGCAGGGCCGGGTGGTCGAGCGTCTGGTGCTGCCTGACAACGTCGGGCGCTGAAGCAATGAATTCGCGAACCGAGAAGCTGCTGATCGCCGGCCCGGCTGGCGAGATCGAGTGCGCGGTGGATCTGCCGGCCGAGAGTCAGGTCTTGCGCGGCGTCGCGGTGATCTGCCATCCGAACCCGACGCAGGGCGGCACGATGGACAACAAGGTCGTGCAGACGCTGGCGCGTGCCTTTGTGCAGATGGGCTACCGCGCTGTGCGCTTCAACTTCCGTGGTATCGGCCGCTCGGCCGGTGCCTGGGACGAGGGGCGCGGCGAGGTTGACGATGCGCTGGCCGTGATCGCTCACGCCCGCGACGCAGCGCTGCCGCTTGCGCTGGCCGGCTTTTCCTTCGGCGGCTTCGTCGCCTCGCAGGCGGCGCGCCGCCTGGAGGTCGCCGCCGAGCGCCTGTGTCTGGTCGGCCCGGCCACCAGCCGCTTCGACACCGCGCCGGTGCCGGCCGACACCCTGGTGATCCATGGCGAGGCCGACGATGTCGTGCCGCTGGCCGCCGTGCTGGACTGGGCGCGGCCGCAGGCGCTGCCGGTCACCGTCGTGCCCGGCGTCGGCCATTTCTTCCATGGGCAGCTGCCGCTGCTCAAGGACATTGTTCTGCGCGGCTGGCACCCTGCCTGATCCGCCCCTTTCCCTGAGACCCTGTTCCGATGAAGCGATTGATTGCCTTCGTGCTGGCCGCCGCCAGCGCCCTCAACACCTTGGCCCAGGCGCCGCAGCCGCCCGAGATTGCCGCGCGCAATTTCATCCTGTTCGACGTCACGGCCAACAAGGTGCTGGCCGAGCGCGAAGCCGACCAGCCGCAAGACCCAGCCTCGCTGACCAAGCTGATGACGGCCTATATCGTGTTCAGCGCGCTGAAGGAAAAACGCCTGACGCTGGAGCAGACGCTGACGGTGTCCCAGCGTGCCTGGGACGAGCGCAAGGGCGATCCCTCGTTGATGTTTATCGACACGACGATGACGCCCAAGGTCGACGAGCTGCTGCGCGGCATGATCATTCAGTCGGGCAATGACGCCTCGGTGGCGCTGGCCGAGGGCGTGGGGGGCACGGTCGAGCAGTTCGTCGCGATGATGAACCGCCAGGCCCAGGCCTGGGGCCTGAAGAACACCCAGTTCAAGAACGTCACCGGCATGACCGAGCCGGGCCACAAGAGCAGCGCGCGCGATCTGTCAGTGATCGCCGCCAGCCTGATCCGCGACTTCCCCGAGTACTACGGCTACTACTCGCAGCGCGAGTACACCTATAACAAGATCCGCCAGCCCAACCGCAATCTGCTGCTGGGCCGCGACCCCAGCGTCGACGGCCTGAAGACCGGCTACACCGAGGCGGCCGGCTATTGCCTGGTCACCAGCGCCCAGCGCGAGTTCCCGAACGGCAAGCGCCGCCTGATCAGTGTCGTGATGGGCACGGCCTCGATGCAGGCCCGCGCCAGCGAAAGCCAGAAGCTGCTGAACTGGGGCTACTCGGCCTATGACGCAGTGCGCTTGTTCGACAAGGATCAGGCCGTCTCCACCGTGCCGGTGTGGAAGGGCGCCGTGCCCGAGGCCAAGCTGGGCGCGGCGGGAGCGGTTTTCATTGCAGTGCCGCGCGGCGAGGGCGGCAAGCTGCAGACCAAGGTCGAGCGCACCGACCCGCTGGTCGCGCCGCTGGCCAAGGGCCAGCGCGTCGGCACACTGAAGGTGATGACGGCCGCCGGCACGCCGGTGGCCGAGGTGCCGCTGGTGGTGCAGCAGGAGGTGCCGCTGGCCGGCATCTTCGGCCGGGCCTGGGACGCGATCCGGCTCTGGATCAAGTGATTCGGGCGTAAGCTCTTGATGGGTCCGAGGAGAACTCCATGCACGCACTGCCCGATGTCCGCTGTTATCTGAATGGTGAGTACACGCCGCTGGCCGAGGCCAAGATCTCGGTGATGGATCGCGGCTTCATCTTCGGCGATGGCGTCTACGAGATGGTGCCGGTCTATGGCCGGCGCCTGTTCCGCTTCGACTCGCATATGGACCGGCTGGACCGCAGCCTCTCCAAGCTGCGCATCGAGAACCCGCTGACCCGCGCCGAATGGCTGGCGGTGGGACGGCAGCTGATCGCCTCGGTCGATGCCGACGATCAGTGGCTGTATCTGCAGATTACCCGCGGTGTCGCGCCGCGCAACCATGTGATGCCCAAGGACATCGCGCCCACCGCTTTCTCCTACAGTGCGCCGGCCAAGTTGGTGTCGGCCGAGGAGCGCCATCACGGCGTGGCCTGCCTGTCGGCCCGCGACTTCCGCTGGGAGCGCGGCGACATCAAGAGCACCTCGCTGCTGGGCAATGTGCTGGCGCGCCAGATCTCGGCCGACCAGGGTGCGCTGGAGACCATCATGTTCCGCGATGGACACCTGACCGAGGCCTCGTCCTCGAATGTCTGGATCGTCAAGGAAGGCGCACTCCTGGGCGTGCCCAAGAGCGAGCAGGTGCTGGAGGGCATCCGCGTCGAACTGCTGCGCGAGCTCTGCGAGGACTGCGGCATCGGCTACAACCTGCGCCCGATCTCGGAAGCCGAGGTCTTCGCCGCCGACGAGATCATCCTCAGCTCGGCCACCAAGGAAGTGCTGCCCGTGACGACGCTGGACCATGAGCCGGTCGGCCATGGCGCGCTGCGCGGCAAGCCCGGACCGGTCTATGCCCGCCTGTACGAGGCCTACCAGCGCGCCAAGCCATTGCAATCGATCTGAGAAGAGCAGCCATCATGAGTTTCACCCCGCCCGACATCCCGCCCGAGCAGTCGCTGATCGAATACCCCTCGCGCTTTCCGATCAAGGTGATGGGAGCCCATGTCGAGGGCTTTGTCGAGGCCATCGTGATGGTGGCGAAGAACTTCGACCCCGAGTTCGATGCCGCCACCGTCGAGCAGCGGCCCAGCAAGGGCGGCAACTATCTGGGACTGACGATCACCGTCACCGCGACCAGCCGCGAGCAGCTCGATGAGCTGTATCGGACCTTGACTACGCATCCGATGGTGAAGGTGGTTCTCTAGGCGGCTGGCTTCGCTGCCAGGCGCTGATCGAGCTCCTTGAGCTTGGCCGGCGCGGCCTCGTCGCCATTGCGCGCGGCGATGTCGTACCAGTAGCGCGCCAGCCGCAGATCGGCGCTCACCCCCAAGCCCTTCTCGTACATCGACGCGATCAGGTACTGCGCGCCGACATCGCCACCCTTGGCCGCCTCGCGATACCAGTGCGCGGCCTGGGCCATGTTCTTGGCCAAGCCACGACCCAGGTAATAGGCGGTGGCCAGCTGCACCTGGCCGTCCACGCTGCCCGAGGCCGCCGCCAACCCGTACCAGTGCGCGGCGGCGCGCAGGTCGGCCTTGCCTTGCAGCCCCTGCTCATGCCATTGACCCAGCGCCAGCTGAGCCCGCACCAGGCGCTGTGACGCCGCGCGTTCCAGCAGGCGTTTGGCCTCGGGCAGGTCGGGCTGGGGCAGCTCGCTGCGGATATGCATCATCGCCAGGTTGTAGTCGCCCAGCGGCAGGCCCTGGCGCGACAGCTCGGCAAAGCCCTTGGCCGCCGTCTCCAGCTCGCCGCGCTCGTAGGCGGCCAGGGCCTGGTCCAGCGTGTTCGCGTGAACCGGCCCGATCAGGGCCAGCACCAGGACAGCAATGAGTCGCATGAGTGAATCTCCAGGGCTGGATGCATCAACCCTAACTCAACTGCAGTCGCCTGACTGCAGCCAGGCCTTACGGCCCGGCGCTACCATCCCTCCATGCTTGTGAAAACACTGGGCCGGGTGGACTACGAGAGCACCCTGCAGGCGATGCGCGACTTCACCGAGGCGCGCGGCCCCGACACCGAGGACGAGCTGTGGCTGTGTGAGCACGCGCCCACTTATACGCAAGGCCTGGCCGGCAAGGCCGACCATCTGCTGAACCCCGGCGGCATTCCGGTCGTGCAGACGAATCGCGGCGGCCAGGTCACCTATCACGGCCCCGGCCAGGTGGTGGCCTATCCGCTGGTGGACCTGAAGCGCCTGGGCATCTTCGTCAAGGAGTATGTGTTCCGCCTCGAAGCTGCGCTGATCCAGACCCTGGACAGCTTTGGCGTCACCGGCCACCGAGTCGGCGGCGCGCCGGGCATCTATGTGCGGCTCGACGATCCCGGCGCCCATGGCGCGCTGACCGGCCCGGCCGACCCGCTGGATCCCTTCAAGGGTCTGGGCAAGATCGCGGCGCTGGGGCTGAAGGTCAGCCGGCACTGCACCTACCACGGTGCCGCGCTCAATGTGGCGATGGATCTGCGGCCCTTCCTGGGCATCAATCCCTGCGGCTATGTGGGGCTCGAAACGGTCGACCTCGCTAGAATCGGGGTTTCTACGGACTGGCCCACGGTGGCCCAGCGCTTCGGCGAGCGGCTTGCCGCCCAGTTGTCGCGCTGATAACAAGAGCGAAGAAGGCCATGGCAACCGAGAACGTGATTCACCAGGCGCAGGACGCCGCCGACTACGACGCCACCGCGAAGCAAAAGGCCCAGGCCAAGACCGCGCGCATCCCGATCAAGATCGTGCCGGTCGGCGAAATGCTGAAGAAGCCCGACTGGATCCGCGTCAAGGCCGGCTCGCCCAGCACCCGCTTCTACGAGATCAAGCAGATCCTGCGCGAGCACAAGCTGCACACGGTCTGCGAGGAAGCCTCCTGCCCGAATATCGGCGAATGCTTCGGCAAGGGCACGGCCACCTTCATGATCATGGGCGACAAGTGCACGCGTCGCTGCCCCTTCTGCGATGTCGGCCACGGCCGCCCGGATCCGCTCGATGTCGACGAGCCGCTGAACCTGGCCAAGACCATTGCCGCGCTGAAGCTGAAGTATGTGGTGATCACCAGCGTGGACCGTGACGATCTGCGCGACGGCGGTGCCGGCCACTTTGCCGAGTGCATCACCAAGGTCCGCGAGCTGAGCCCGACGACCCAGATCGAGGTGCTGGTGCCCGACTTCCGTGGCCGCGCCGACCGTGCGCTGGACATCCTGAAGGCCGCACCGCCGGACGTGATGAACCACAACCTGGAAACCGCGCCGCGCCTGTACAAGGAAGCGCGCCCCGGCTCGGACTACCAGTTCAGCCTTGATCTGCTGAAGCGTTTCAAGGAAGCCGTGCCTGGCGTGCCGACCAAGAGCGGCATCATGGTCGGTCTGGGCGAGACCGATGAAGAGATCCTGCAGGTGATGCGGGATATGCGCGCCCACAACATCGACATGCTGACCGTCGGGCAATACCTGGCCCCCTCGGGCCACCACCTGCCGGTGCGCCGCTATGTGCACCCCGACACCTTCAAGTTGATCGAGGAAGAAGCCTACAAGATGGGCTTCAGCCATGCGGCGGTCGGCGCGATGGTGCGTTCCAGCTACCACGCCGACCAGCAGGCCCATGCGGCCGGGGTTTCAGCTGCTTAAGGCATAAGTCCAGGCGCGCCGCAGCACGGTCGGCGCGCGGGTCTCCTCCGGGATCAGCAGCAGGCGGGCCTCGCGCAAGCGCGCACCGAGCTTGGCCCGGCTGCTGAACACCGTGATCGGCACGGCCAGCAGCAGCGGCAGCGCCATCGGTGCGATCCACAGCAAGGTGCTCGGCTGCAGCGCGGCCAGCAGCGCGCACAAGCCCAGCACGGCGGTGCCGGGCAGCGCAAAGCTCGCGGCGGCCTCGCGCCAGCTGACGTCGCTGGCCTCGCGCGGGGGCGATTTCCATTCCAGCTTCAGGCCCGCGAATTTTTCAACAAGGGCGCCGATCACGAAGACGGTGTGTGCGGCCATGCGCAGCGGTGCCTGCAGCACCGACATGCCGGCCTCGACCAGCGTGCTGCCCAACAGCGCCGCCGTGCCACCGAACTGCGACTGCTCGCCCTTCAGCAACACCGCCAGCACGCCCAACACGCGCGGCAGCACCAGCATCGCGATCGTGCCGGTCCACAGACCCAGCACGCCGATGCCGAAGCCGCCCGGCGGCACAAAGCTGTCATTGCCACCATTCATCCACAGCACCGCGCCCAGGCCCACATAGAGCAGCCACAACGGCGCCGAGGCATAGGCCATCGCGCCGGTCAGCAGCATCGCGCGGTGCACGGGGTGCAGGCCGGGCTCCCTGATCAGGCGCGCATTCTGCAGATTGCCGCCGCACCAGCGGCGGTCGCGTTGCAGCTCGGCCAGCAGATGGGGCGGCTGCTGCTCATAACTGCCCTGCAGATCGTGTACCAGCCAGACGTGATAGCCGGCGCGGCGCATCAGCGCGGCCTCGACGAAGTCGTGCGACATCACCGGCTGACCGTTCAGCGGCGCGAGGCCGCAATGCTTCATGAAAGGCTCGACGCGGATGATGGCGTTGTGGCCCCAGTAGTGCGCCTCGCCGAGCTGCCAGTACTGCATGCCGGCGGTGAACAAGCGGCCGGTCACGCGGCCGGCGAACTGCTGGGCGCGGGCGTGCAAGGTGTCATGGCCGCAGGCCTGCGGGGCGGCCTGCATGATGCCGGCGCTCGGGTGGGCCTCCATCAGGCGCACCAGGCTCAGGAGGCAGTCGCCGCTCATCACGCTGTCGGCGTCCAGCACCACCATATAGCGATACAGGCGGCCCCAGCGGCGGCAGAAGTCGGCTACATTGCCGGCCTTCTTTTTGCTGCGGCGGGCGCGCCAGCGGTAGTGGATGCGGCCCTGGCCGGCGAAGCGCTCGCGCAACTGGGCCCAGGCCCGCTGCTCCTCGGCGCGCACGGCCGGGTCACTGCTGTCGGACAGCAGGAAGACGTCGAACAAGCGCAGGGCACCGGAAGCCGCCAGCGATTCGCAGGTGGCACGCAAGCCGGCGACCACGGTGGCAACGTTCTCGTTGCAGATCGGCATGATCAGCGCGGTCTTGGCATCGGCCGAGATCGGTTGCAGGCCGGTGCCTTGGCGCGACATCGCATGCGGGTCGCCGTGCAGCGTCACCCAGAAGCCCATCACGGCGGTGACGCAGCCGGCGCTGACCCAGGCGAACAGCAGCGCGAACAGACCCATATGCAGCCAGTGCCAGCCGGACTCGGCCAGCGCCGGTTGCGAACGGGCCAGCACGCTGGTGGCCAGCGCGGTGGCCACCAGCGTGCTGAACATCAGCGCGCGGCGGCGCCGCTGTGCGGCTTTTTCCCAGGGTGCGGCCTCGATCACGGGCGCAGCGGTGGCGGGCTGGGGCTGGCCCCAGGGGCGGGGAGCCATCGAGCCGCGCAGCATGGGCGGGGCGGTCTGGCTCAGCGGCAGCGCTCGGCTGCTCATCAGCGGGGGGGAAGGATGGTGCTCCATGTTTCCGTCAGTACGTTGTCATCGTGTTGCAGAAAGCCGCGCAGCTCGGTGGCTTGCGTGGGGCGGAGTTGCTGGACACGCACGGTCATGCGCCAGGCGCCGGTGACCGGGTTGCGGTAGGCATTGCTCTCGGTGATGCGGCCGTTGGCATCGCTGCTGAGCACGGCCTTCACGGTGGCGTCGGGCGGCAGCTTGGCCAGCGACGGGCCCTGGAAATCGACGATGAACTGCTGCTCGTTGGCGGCCAGCTCGGCGAAGCCGCGGCCGGCCCGGCTCTGCGTCGCCCAGGCGCCGGGCGGGCGCTGCTGGGCCTCGCCCTGCATATGCAGGCGGTAGCTGAAGTCCAGCGCCTGGCCGGGGGCCGGCGTCTTCTCGGGCACCCAGTAGGCGACCACGTTGTCATTGGTCTCGTCCGGCGTGTGCAGCAGCATCAGCTCGACGCGGCCCGGTCCCCAGTCGCCGACCGGTTCGACCCAGGCGCTGGGGCGCTGCTCGTAGCGGGCCTCGGTGTCCTCGTAGTTGCTGAAGGCGCGGTCGCGCTGCATCAGGCCGAAGCCACGCAGACCCTTCATCGCAAACGAGGTGGTCAGCGTGCCAGCCGGGTTGATCAGCGGGCGCCAGATCCATTCGCCTTCGGCCGTGGCCACCATCAAGCCGTCGGAGTCGTGCACCTCGGGGCGGAAGTCGGTCCGGTGCGGCTGGTTCTCGCCAAACATATACATGCTGGTCAGCGGCGCCAGCGCCAGGGTCGCAACCGGGCCGCGCAGGAACAGGCGGCTGCGCACGTCCATCACGGTGTTGCCGCCGGGACGTATCGTGAACTGGTAGGCGCCGCTGGCGCGTGGCGAGTCGAGCAGGGCGTAGACCGTCAGCGACTTGGCATCGGCCTTGGGACGCTCGATCCAGAACTCGGTGAAGCGCGGGAACTCCTCGCCCTTGCCACCGACCGTGTCGATGGCCAGGCCGCGTGCCGACAGGCCGTAGTGCTGGCCGGCGCCGAGCGCGCGCAGATAGCTGGCGCCCAGGAAGACGACCAGTTCGTCCTTGTACTGCGGATTGTTCAGCGCGTAATGGGCGCGAAAGCCGGCAAAGCCCAGATCGCTAAAGCCTTGGTAGGAGAGCTTGTTCTTGCCGTAGTCGAAGTCCTCGCGCTTGAAGCTGACCGGGCGCGCGCCCTGGGGCGTGACTTCGTTGATGCGCACCGGCTGCGTCTGGAACTTGCCCAGATGGAAGAAGGCCAGCTCGAAGGGCAGCTTCTCGCCGCGCCACAGCGCGCGCTCGGGTTTGAAACGGATATCGCGGAGCTGGTCGTAGCTGAGAGTCTTCAGCTCGCTGGGCAGTGTGTCGGCCGGTGCCTGGTAGGGCTTGCCGGCCTGCTGCTTCGCTTGGGCCGCGACGTCCTCGAAGTCGAAAGCCTGGACCGAACCCAGGGCCAGCAGGGCCGACAGGCCCAGTGCGTGGCGTAGGGAAAAGGAAATCTGCATACGGGTCTCTTTGCAAGACCCGTACCAAGGAAAAACCCCTTTTAAATCAACAGCTTAAATTTGCTTGCCCGAAACTGGGCGGCCGATGTGTCGCCGGGCAGCGACAAGACCCGGGGTCTATTCGCCAAGTGATTGATTCACAAGGGAAAAGCGCTGTCGCTATTCAGCGACCGGGCCATCCGTGCGGAACAGGCCCGGCGTCAGCCCATGCTTTTGCAGCAGGCGGTAGAACTCGGTGCGGTTGCGGTCGGCCAGGCGGGCGGCATCGGCCACATTGCCGTCGGTCAGCTTCAGCAGGCCGACCAGGTACTCGTGCTCGAAGCGCTGGCGCGCCTGGGCATAGTTCAGCACTTCCATGCTGGGCACGCGCAAGGCCCGCTGTACCAGCGACAGCGGGATCAGCGGCGTGGTGGCCAGCGCGCTGACCTGTTCGACGACGTTGTGCAGCTGGCGCACATTGCCGGGCCAGGCGGCGGTGCTGAGCGCCTTCAGCGCCTCGGGCGCGAAGCCGTTCAGACGCTTGTCGTATTTGTCGGCCAGCTTGCTCAGGAAGTGCTGGGCCAGCAGCGGAATGTCCTCGCGCCGCTCGGCCAGGGTCGGCAGCGCCAGCGTGACGACATTGAGCCGGTAGTACAGGTCCTCGCGGAACAGGCCCTCGGCCATCGCCGCGTCCAGGTCGCGGTGCGTGGCCGACAGGATGCGCACATCGACCGGGATGGCCTCGCTGGCGCCGACCGGCCGCACCAGCCGCTCCTGCAGCACGCGCAGGAGCTTGACCTGCAGCGGCAGCGGCATGTCGCCGATCTCGTCGAGGAAGAGCGTGCCGCCATGGGCCGCCTGGAACAGGCCGCGGTGATTCGCCACCGCGCCGGTGAAGGCGCCCTTGACGTGGCCGAACAGCTCGGATTCCAGCAGCGGCTCGGGGATCGCGCCGCAGTTGACCGCGACAAAGGGCCGGCCCTCGCGCGGGCTGGCATTGTGGATGGCGCGGGCCAGCAACTCCTTGCCGCTGCCGCTCTCGCCGCGTATCAGGATGCTGGCCTGCGAGGCGGCCACCAGCTTGGCTTCGGCCAGCAGCTCGGCCATCACATTGGAGCGGCTGACGATGGGGGCGCGCCAGGCGGCGCTGTCCTGCTCGGGCGCGTCGACCTCGGGCGCGGCCAGCGCCAGCGCCTGGGCGATGGTGTCCAGCAGCGCTTTGCCGTCGAAGGGCTTGGTCAGATAGGTGTAGACGCCGCGCGCGGTGGCCTCGACCGCGTCGGGGATGGTGCCGTGGGCCGTCAGCAGTATCACCGGCAGCGCCGGGTGGCGTTCGCGGATCGCGTCGAACAGGGCCAGGCCGTCCTTGCCCGGCAGTTGCACATCGCTGAGCACCAGATGCGGGCGCTGCACCGCAATCTGGGCCAGTGCGGCTTCGGCGCTGCCCACCGGCGTGACCTGGTAGCCGGCGGCGCTCAAGCGCATCGACAGCAGCTTCAAGAGGTCGGCGTCGTCATCGACCAGCAGCAGGCGGGCGCCGTGACTCATGGCTTGGTGGCCGCCGGCCGGGTGTTGAGGCTGCGTTCGATGGCCTTCAGCGCCTCGAGCTTTTCATTGAGCTGGTCGAGCCGGCGCTGGTTGTCGCGCTGGCTGTCGCGGGCCTGCTGGTTGAGCTTGTCGATCTGCTCTTCGAGCCGACGCTGCTCGGCCAGACGGCCCTGCAGCAGCCGCGCCAGCGAAAGCCAGGCCTGGGCCTCCAATGTGGGGTCGCGCTGTACTTGGTCGAGCAGGGCTTGTGCGCGCGCCAGATCGCCATTGCTGCGATGCAGGGTTAAGGCCAGGGCCAACTGGGTCGCGGCGGCCGGTGTCAGCTTGCCGTCATCCCGGGGCGCGACTTCCTGAGCCAGCTCTGCCGGGGTTAGCTTCAGCAGGCGCTCGTGATGGGTCAGCAACTGCCGAGCGGCCGCGTCGGCGGGCAGGACCTCGGGTGTTGGCACCGGTACCTCGATGCGCACTTCGCGGATCTCGGGCTTGGGCTGGGCGCAGGCGCCCAGCAGCAGGCTCACGGCGAGGGCGGACAGTAAGCGGACGTCAGGGACTGGCATGCGGTAGCGTGATTCTGAAATGGGCGCCGGGCTCGGTGGGCAGCAGCGTGATCTGCCCGCCATGGGCGGCAATGTATTCCTGCACGATGGACAGGCCGACCCCGCTGCCACGCAGGGCATCATCGGGCTGGCGCTCGCCGCGGTAGAAGGGCTCAAACACCCGGGCACGGTCGGCGGGCGCCACGCCCGGGCCCTGGTCGGTAATGTCGATGCAGACCTGGCCGGCTTGTTGCGACAAATGGAAACGGATGCCCCGGCCCGGCGGGCTGAAGCGGATCGCATTGGACAGCAGATTGCCCAGGGCCGTGCCCAGCTTGTCCGGGTCCACCTCGGCCTCCAGCGGTCCGCCGTCGATCTCAATGAGCAATTGCCGTGCCTGCCACTGCAGGCGCTGGGCTTCGACCAGGGCCTGGATCAGCGCGCCGAGTTCGGTGCGGCGGCGTTGCAGCCGGCCGGCCTCGAAGGCTGCGGCGTTGAAGCGCAGCAAGGCCTCGATCTGCTGCTGCAAGGTGGCCGTGTTGTCGCGCAGGATGCGGGCGACCTCGCGCTGGTCCGGGCTCAGCGTGCCGGTGACGCCGTCTTCCAGCAGCGACACGCCCTCGCGCAGCGCCGCCAGCGGCGTCTTCAGCTCATGCGAGATATGGCGCAGAAAGCGTGCCTTGTCGGCATCCAGCTCACCCAGGCGCAGGCGCAGCCAATCCAGGCGCTGGCCCAGCGAGCGCAAGTCGCTCGGCCCCTGGATGCTGATGGGTTCGGTGAGCCGGTTCTCGCCGAGGCCGACGATGGCCTGCTCCAGCCGGCGCAGCGGCCGGGTCAGCCAGAAGCCGAAGGCCAGCGAGAGCAGCGCCGCCAGCGCGATCGCCCCCAGCACCTGCTGGCCCAGCCGGACCCGGCCCTGCTCCAGCTGCTCCTGCAGGCTGCGGTTGCGCGCCTCGGTGTGCAGGCGCACCTGCTCGGCGATGGCCACGGTCTGCGCCTCGAGCTCGCGAAACTGCGCCGTCAGATCCTGCTCGCGTTTGCGGCTGCGCCAGGCGGCGTCGAGCTGGCGGCGTATCAGATCGAGCTGGGCCCGCCAGGCCTGGGCCTGTTCGGGAATCAGCCGCTGGCCCTGCAGCTCTTGCAGCACGGCCTCGGCGTCGCTGGCCGCCTCGTTGAAACGCCGGCGCAGCAGCGGATCTTCCAGCACCAGGAACTGTCGCGCGGCCCGCTCCATCGCGACGCTGCGCTCGGCCAGTTGCTGCACGGCGCTGCTCAGCTGCACCGCGCGCTCGGCGGCGCTGCGGCTTTGCACCGTCAGGCGCTCCAAGGTGAACAGGCCGCCCAGCGAGGCGGCGGCCAGCAGGCCGGCGATCAGCAGAAAGCCCAGCAGCAGCAGTTGCCGGAAGGAGGCGCGATACAGGCGGTGGGACATGCGGCGGTGCCGCCCGGCTCAGGCTTCGGCCAGCAGCTGTTCCACCAACTGGTGCAGGGCGGCGAAATCGGGCGCGCCGACATAGCGCTTGACGATCTCGCCGCGCTTGTTGATCAGCAAGGTGGTGGGCGTCAGCTGGACGCGGCCGAACTGCTTGGCGATCTCGCCGGTGTTGTCGATTGCGACGCCGAAGGGCAGTTGGCGGCTCTGCGCGAAATTGGCGACGAAGGCCGGCGGGTCGTAGCTCATCGCGACGGCCAGCGTGTCGAAGCCGCGCGCCTTGAACTTCTGGTGCGTCGCGACGATCTCGGGCATCTCGGCCACGCAGGTGGTGCAGCTGGTGGCCCAGAAGTTCACCAGCATCACCTTGCCTTGCCACTGGCGGGTCTCGACCTTGGCGCCGTCCAGCAGCACATAGCTCAGCGCCGGCGCGGTCTCGCGCTGCAGCAGGCTCTGGTAGGCCAGCAAACCGCCGCCGGCCAGGGCGGCCAGCAGCACGGCAGGAGCGAGGAATCGAGGCAGCTTCATGCGCCGCAGTTTAGTGCAGCGCCGCTGCGGGCGGCGTCAGAGGGTCTTGGACAACTCGAACAGCAGCACCGAGGGCAGCGCGTCGGCCAGGTGCTGGCGCGAGATGCGGGCCATGCCGTCGGCGGTGGCGGTGGAGAGCTGGGTCAGGTGCTCGCCGTCCAGCACCTCGATGAAGCTGAACTGCGGCACCTCGCGCAGCAGCTCGGCACGCAGCTGGTCGAAGGCCGCGCCGCGCAGGCCGCTTTCGAACACCAGGCCATGGGGCAGGCCCTCCAGGCAGAACTGCGCGGCCTCGTCGATGCTGTTGACCAGATCGACGATCAGGCCCATATGCCGTACCGCGTCCTGCAGCTGGGCGCGCAGCTCGCGGCGCGGCGAGACGATCAGCAGATGGCTGCCGGCCAGCGGCTTGGAGTTGAGCGAGGGCTGTTGCGTGTCTGCGCCGCGCTCCGGCTCGACCTGCGGGTCCAGCGCCACGGTGCCGGGCTCGTCGCCGACGGTCTGCGGAAACTCCAGCGTCAGCACCGTGATGCCGCTGGCGTCCTCGCGCAGCGGCAGCACGCCCAGGGTCAGCGCGGTCTGCTCGACCAGGCGCCAGGCCAGCGAGTTCAGCGCCGGCGGCAGCTCGGCACTGCGCTGCTCGTCCAGCAGATCGAGCGAACGATGGGCAAAGCGGCAGACCAGGCGGGCCTTGGCCGGCCAGGGCGTCAGATCGAGTTTCAGGTCGATCGAGGAATGGGTGCTGGCCAGCGCCCAGTCCATCAAGGCATTGAGCAGGGCGAACATCAGCGAGCCGTCGGCCATCACCTCGACCGGCTTGAGCACCTGGCGCACCTGGATACCGCGTGCCTGGGTCTCGCGGCTGCGATGGGCCAGCACGCTGCGCAGCAGCGGGGCCAGTTGCAGGCGCTCGCGCGACAGCCGCAGCCGCCCCGAGGCCAACCGGGCCAGCTGCTGCCCCATCATGCCGGCCTCGCGGGCCTGGGTCACGCTCTCGCGCAGCGAGCGCAGGCCCTGGCGATCGATCTGGCCGGTGGCCACCAGATTGTGGATGCGCTCCAGCGCGGCGCTCAGCGGCCCGGCGATCTCGGCGCCCAGCTGCTGCACGATCTCGGCCCATTGCGCATGGCTGGGCCCCTGCGCCGCGTCGTTGGCGGCGCCCGGAGCGGGCGGGGCGGGCGTGTGGCTGGGCATGAGGGCGGGTGAGGGGCAGGACGGGTACTGCAAAGTCGTGTGGGTTCAGGGCCCGGATGGTGGCCGGGAGCGGTCGCCATGGTCCGGGGGCACCGCGGCAGCGTCCATCCCCCGTCTCGGGGGAAACGCGGATGGCTGGCGCATGTTGGCAGCTATTTGGCGACGATTCGAGAACTTTCTCACGCTGATGGCGCCTGCTTCAGCCCAGAACGCCCGCGCTCCGCAGCGCGGCGATCCGGGCGCCGTCCAGCCCGGCCTCGGCCAGGATGTCCTGGCTGTGCTGGCCCAGCAGCGGCGGCGGCCGGCGGTAGCTGACCGGGGTGGCCNGCGACGATTCGAGAACTTTCTCACGCTGATGGCGCCTGCTTCAGCCCAGAACGCCCGCGCTCCGCAGCGCGGCGATCCGGGCGCCGTCCAGCCCGGCCTCGGCCAGGATGTCCTGGCTGTGCTGGCCCAGCAGCGGCGGCGGCCGGCGGTAGCTGACCGGGGTGGCCGACAAGCGCATCGGGCTGGCCACCAGGCGCAGCTGCTCGCTCAAGGGGTGAGCCATCGCCACCGTCATCTCGCGGGCCTGGGCCTGCGGGTCGGCAAAGGCTTCGGCCAGATTGTTGATCGCGCCGCAAGGCACTTTGGCGGCCTCCAGCGCGGCCAGCCAGCTGTTGCGGGTCCGGGTCTTGATGAGGGCGGCGATCTCGGGCACCAGCAGCTCACGGTTGCGGNGCATCGGGCTGGCCACCAGGCGCAGCTGCTCGCTCAAGGGGTGAGCCATCGCCACCGTCATCTCGCGGGCCTGGGCCTGCGGGTCGGCAAAGGCTTCGGCCAGATTGTTGATCGCGCCGCAAGGCACTTTGGCGGCCTCCAGCGCGGCCAGCCAGCTGTTGCGGGTCCGGGTCTTGATGAGGGCGGCGATCTCGGCGAACTTGGCGAACTGGCTGTCATTGCCGACGGCCAGGATCAGATGGCCATCGGCGGCCTCGAAGACCTGGTAGGGCACGATGTTCTGGTGCGCATTGCCCATGCGGCCGGGCGCCTGGCCGGTGCACAGATAGTTGGAGCCCAGATTGGCCAGCATGGCCAGCTGGGTGTCCAGCAGGGCCATGTCGATGACCTGGCCCTCGCCGGTGGCGTCGCGATGGCGCAGCGCGGCCAGGATGGCCACCGTCGCATACAGGCCGGTGAACAGGTCGGCCACCGCGACGCCCACCTTCTGCGGCCCGCCGCCGGGCAGCTCGTCGCGCTCGCCGGTCACGCTCATCAGCCCGCCCAGGCCCTGCACCGCATAGTCATAGCCGGCGCGGTCCTTGTAGGGGCCGGTCTGGCCGAAGCCGGTGATCGAGCAGAACACCAGGCGCGGGTAGAGGGCGCGCAGGCTGGCCGCGTCCAGGCCGTAGCGGGCCAGGTCGCCGACCTTGAAGTTCTCCACCACCACGTCCACGCTGCCGGCCAGCGCCCGTATCAAGGCCTGACCCTCGGGGTGGGCGATGTCTATCGTGATCGAGCGCTTGTTGCGGTTGGCGCCCAGGTAGTAGGCAGCCTCGCTGCTGTCCTTGCCCTCGCGGTCCTTCAGATAGGGCGGGCCCCAGGCGCGGGTGTCGTCACCGCTGCCGGGGCGTTCGACCTTGATCACGTCGGCGCCCAGATCGGCCAGGGTCTGGGTACACCAGGGCCCGGCCAGCACGCGGGACAGATCGAGCACGCGCACGCCATGGAGCGCGCCCGGGGGGAGTGAGGGGGTGGCTTGCATGCGCACATTGTGCGACAGCACCCCTGGATAATGAGGCGATGAGAATCGCCCCTGCCCTGCTGCTCGCCCTGCTTGCCGTTGTGAGTGCCTGCAGCCCGAGCCTGGACTGGCGCGAGCTGCGGCCGGACGGTGCCGGCGTGCTGGCCCTGTTTCCCTGCAAACCCGAGGTCGAACGGCGCGAGCCGGTCCGCATGGGTCTGGCGGCCTGCAAGGCGGCGGGGCTGAGCTTCTCGCTGACCTGGGCCGAGCTCGATGATCCGGCCCAGGTCACTCCGGCCCTGCAACAGATGCGCGAGTCGCTGGCCGCACGGCTGCAGGCCCGTGCGGCGCCGGCCCAGGCGGTGCAGGTCAGGGGCATGACGCCCAATCCGCAGGCCTTGCAGCAGGGGCTGCAAGCCGAGCAGCAGCAGGCCCGGGTCGCGGTGTTTGCGCGCGGGATGCGGGTCTACCAGGCGGTGATGCTGGGGTCCCGGCCGGATGAGGCGGCCTGGGAGGCCTTTCTGACGGGCTTCAGGCTCGACATCTAGACCCGCCTCGGCCCGCTGCCGGCGAAGCCCTGATAATGGGGCCATGTCCGGCCTCCTGCTGATTGCCCATTCCCCTCTGGCTTCCGCCCTCAAGGCGGTAGCCGAGCACACCTTCCCCAACTGCGCGCCTCAGCTCGCGGTGCTGGATGTGACGCCGGAGATGTCGGTCGAGGCGGTGGAGGCCCAGGCGCGCGCGCTGCTGGCCGCCGCCGGGCATGAGGACTCGCTGGTGCTGACCGATGTGTTCGGCGCCACGCCCTGCAATGCGGCCCAGCGCCTGCTGGATGTGCAGGGCCATGTGCGGGTGATCGCCGGCGTCAATGTGCCGATGCTGTGGCGTTCGCTGTGCTATGCGGCCGAGCCGATCGACGCCTTGGTCGAGCGCGCCAGCGAGGGCGGATCCAAGGGCATTGTGCTGGGCCATGCGCCCGACCCCATCAACGACAAGACAAGCTAGTGCCGATGCTCAAATCGACCCTCACCATCAGCAACAAACTGGGCTTGCATGCCCGCGCCTCGGCCAAGCTGACCAAGCTGGCGGGCGGTTTCCAGTGTGAAGTGTTCATGAGCCGAAACGGGCGCCGGGTCAACGCCAAGAGCATCATGGGGGTCATGATGCTGGCGGCCGGCATGGGGTCCCAGGTCGAGCTGGAGGTCGAAGGCCCCGACGAGCAGGCCGCCCAGGATGCGATCACCGCCCTGGTGAACGACAAGTTCGGCGAAGGGCAGTAAGGCTCGCCGGCTCGTCCCGGATCAGCCGAGGAAATGCCGGCGATAGCGCGCCGGCAGGTCGGCGATGCGCATCATCATCGGCAGGTCGGCGGTGTTGAAGTCCGGATCCCAGGCCGGCGCACCAAGGATGCGGGCGCCGCAACGCAGATAGCCCTTGATCAGCGGCGGCGCCTCGGCCACCGTCTCGCTGCGGTGCAACTCGTCGACCGGTAAGGGCAGACGTGGCCGCACCTGCCACTCGATGCCGGCCAGATGGCTTTGCTCCAGCTGTTTCCACAGCGCTGCGGCGTAGTGGCCGCCATCGCGCATGCTGACGCTGGCGCAGCCTATCATCGTGTCCAGTTCATTGCGCACCATGAACTCTGCCAAAGCGCCCCACAGCGCCATGATGGCCCCGCCGGAACGGTGCTCGGGGTGCACGCAGGAGCGGCCCAGTTCCACCATACGCGAGCGCAGCCCGCGCAAACGCGTCAAGTCGAACTCGGTCTCGCTATAGAGCCCGCCGGCGCGCTTGGCCGCCGCCGGAGTCAGCACCCGGTAGGTGCCGATGACCGGACCGGGGCGGCCGTCGACTTCGACGCTGCGCACCAGCAGGTGTTCGCAGAAGGGGTCAAACATATCGATGTCGTGACCGGCCGGCGCGCCCTTAGGGACGCTCAACCGGGCCCCCATCTCATCGACGAAGACCTGATACCTCAGGCGCTGTGCTTCTCGGACTTCGTCCTCCGTGCGCGCCCAGGCCACGTCCAGGCGAGCCCGTGCAGAAGCTTGAGGCTCCAGTGGAAGTGACCTCCGTTCCGCCGGGGGCGGGCGCAGATCCGAGAAGGGCAGGGTGGGCAGCGGAAGATCCCTCATGGATGGCCTCGTCGTTGGTTGACGAGCCCCATGCTCGGGCCTGGCGGTGACGCGCCGGTGACGATCGAATGACGAATCCGTGACCCGCTTCCTCGCTGCTACAGTCGACGCATGAGCTTTCAGGTCTTCGGCATTCCTGTCTCACGCGGTGTGGCGATCGGCCGCGCCGTGCTGGTGGCATCCAGCCGCGTCGATGTGGCGCATTACTTCATCGACGCGGCCAGTGTCGAGAGCGAGATTCAGCGCTGCATGCGCGCGCGCGACGAGGTTGCGCAGGAGCTCGAGACGCTCAAGCGCGATCTACCCGACGATGCTCCGCATGAGTTGGCGGCCTTGCTGGACGTGCATTTGATGCTGATGCACGACGAGGCGCTGACCGGTGCCACCAAGCAATGGATCATCGAGAGACACTACAACGCCGAGTGGGCGCTGTCGGCCCAGCTCGAGGTGCTGGCACGCCAGTTCGACGAGATGGAGGACGACTACCTGCGCGAGCGCAAGGCCGATCTGGAGCAGGTGGTCGAGCGCATCCTGGGCGTGCTGGCGCGCCAGCAGGGCAAGGCGGGCGGTGCGGCCAGCGTTGTGCAGCGCGACTTTGCCGGCGAGGACCCGCTGCTGCTGGTGGCGGCCGATATCGCGCCTGCCGACATGATGCAGTTCAAGCGCAGCGTGTTCCACGGCTTCATCACCGACATCGGCGGCAAGACCTCTCACACGGCCATCGTCGCGCGCAGCATGGACATCCCGGCGGTGGTCGGCACACGCGAGGCTTCGCGCCTGATTCGCCAGGACGACTGGGTCATCATCGACGGCGATGCCGGTGCGGTGATCGTCGATCCGTCACCCATCGTGCTGGAAGAGTACCGTTTCCGGCAGCGCCAGAGCGAGCTGGAGCGTGCCCGGCTGGCGCGGCTGCGGCACACGCCGGCCGTGACCCTGGACGGCGAGCGGGTCGAGTTGCAGGCCAATATCGAATTGCCGGCCGATGCGCCGGCAGCCGTCGAAGCGGGCGCCACCGGCGTTGGGCTGTTCCGCAGCGAGTTCCTGTTCATGAACAGAGAGGGCGAACTGCCTGGCGAGGATGAGCAGTTCGAGGCCTACCGTGCGGCGGTCGAGGCGATGCGCGGCATGCCGGTGACGATTCGCACGGTGGACATTGGGGCCGACAAGCCGCTGGACCGGATGTCGGCCAGTGAGCTCCGACATGAGCATGTGCTGAACCCGGCGATGGGTTTGCGGGCGATCCGCTGGAGTTTGGCCGAGCCGAGTATGTTTCGTCAGCAATTGCGCGCCATCTACCGGGCCAGCGCTTACGGCAAGCTGCGCCTGCTGATTCCGATGGTGGCGCACCTGGGCGAGATTCGCCAGGTGCTGGAAGCCGTCAAACGGGTGCAGCAGCAACTGACGGATGCCGGCCAGGCGTTCACGCGAGTCGATATCGGCGTGATGATCGAGATACCGGCCGCTGCCGTCATGCTGCCGCTGCTGCTGCGCCATGTGGACTTTGTATCCATTGGCACCAACGACCTGATCCAGTACACGCTGGCCATCGACCGGGCCGATGAGGCGGTGGCCCATCTCTACGACCCCTGGCACCCGGCGGTGCTGCAGTTGATCTCGACCTCGATTGCGCAGGCGACAGCAGCCGGCAAATCGGTCAGTGTCTGTGGCGAGATGGCGGGCGACGCGGCCTTCACCGATCTGCTGCTGGCGATGGGCTTGCGCAATTTCTCGATGCACCCCTCGCAGATCCCCTCGGTCAAGCAACGCATCCTCAGGGCCGACGCGGCGCGTCTGGCCGCTGCACTACCCGAGGTACTGAGCAGCGAAGATCCGCAGCGCGCCGCGGATCTCGCCTTCTCGGCGAGCAAGCTGTCTCACCTGATGCAGTAGTAGCAAGCCGCCGTTGGTACTCGCTTCACAAGAAATTGCCGCCGAGTACTTGCAAGTCCTAAAAAACCTGTGCTACAGTCGAGGGCTTCGCTGCTAGCAAGTTTGTTCGAGACGAGAGTCTGAA
>NZ_JAQOWX010000321.1:0-305 GCF_028462495.1 Paucibacter sp. XJ19-41 | reverse complement strand
TGAAGCGCCCCGGTTTCCGAGGAGGCTAGTTGGTTTAAGTCAGACGGTCGCGGCCTGACCAGCGCGTTGGCGATGGTAATTGGCTTCGAACTCTGCAGGCGGGACGTAACCCAGCGGCCCCATCAGCCGGTGATGGTTGAACCAGGCCACCCATTCCAGCGTCGCGAGTTCCACCGCCTGCTTGGTCTTCCAAGGTCCTCGCCGGTGAATGACCTCGGCCTTGTAGAGGCCGTTGATGGTCTCGGCCAGCGCGTTGTCGTAGCTGTCGCCCTTGGAGCCCACGGAAGGCTCGATGCCGGCCTCGG
>NZ_JAQOWX010000320.1:0-306 GCF_028462495.1 Paucibacter sp. XJ19-41 | reverse complement strand
TTGAATCGCCCCGGCTTCCGCGGAGGCCAGTTGGTTTAAGTCAGACGGTCGCGGCCTGACCAGCGCGTTGACGATGGTAATTGGCTTCGAACTCCGCAGGCGGGACGTGGCCCAGTGGCCCCATCAGCCGGTGATGGTTGAACCAGGCCACCCATTCCAGCGTCGCCAGTTCCACTGCCTGCTTGGTCTTCCACGGCCCGCGCCGGTGAATGACCTCGGCCTTGTAGAGGCCGTTGATCGTCTCGGCCAGCGCGTTGTCGTAGCTGTCGCCCTTGGAGCCCACGGAAGGCTCGATGCCGGCCTCGG
>NZ_JAQOWX010000032.1:0-47484 GCF_028462495.1 Paucibacter sp. XJ19-41 | reverse complement strand
AGCGCCGCGCTGGTGCGCGAGCTCGCCGAGCAGCATGCCACCGCGCCGGAAAGCATTGTGCTGGCCTGGCTGATGCGTCACCCGGCCGGCATCCAGCCGGTCATCGGCACGGCCGACCCGGCCCGCATCCGCGCCTGCGGCGATGCCGCGCGCATCCGGCTCAGCCGGGAGGACTGGTATGCGCTCTATGTCGCGGCGCGCGGCCAGGCCCTGCCCTGACGGCGGCACCGGCCACCGCCGCGCGCTGGCGGCCGAGCTGATCGACGCGAACGACGCGGACCCGGCCTGATACGGCCCAGGCTTGTTTCGAGCACAAGCTTATGCGTACAGCTTCGTTGGCCGGTCTCGGCGCTGATCGAACAATCGGCCGATGCCGTCCTTCGATCCCTCTCTGCGCCTGTCGCCCGCCCGCGTCGCTGACGCCAGCCCGCGCTGGCTGCGGCCGCACTGCGTGAGCTGGTCGCCCTGAGCCTCGCCGCCGCCGGCCTGGCCCAGATCGTCGAGTTCGCCGACTACATCCAGCCCAATGCGGCGCTGGACGCCGGCGATGTGCAGGCCAACAGCTTCCAGCACCTGCCCTTTCTGCAAAGCCAGATCCAGGCGCGCGGCTACAAGATCAGTACGGTCGGCAACACCGTGACCGCGCCGCTGGGCTTCTACTCGAAGAAGTACAAATCGCTGGCCGATCTGACCGACAACCCGAAGAACCTGCAGATCATCCAGGTCGAGGCCGCTGCCGCGCACGCTGGATGATCTGGACGCCAATGCCATCAACACCAATTACGCGATGCAGGCCGGCCTGCTGCCCAGCCGCGACGCGATCGAGGACAAGGACAAGCCCTGGGTGGCCGCCCTGGTCAAGGCCTTCCGGTCGCCCGAGGTGCGCAGCTTTGTCGAGACCAGCCTGAAGGGCTCGCTGATCCCGGCGTTCTAGCCATAGCTCTTTTTCAGAAGTGCTTATTCCGGATAAACAAATACCAAAACTATCGTTCCGCGAATAAGCGCTTCTTGGCACTCTGCAGGTCTTCGCATCAGCAAGACCTGCGGGTCGCACAAGAAAACCATGCTCACAAAGTCGATCACGACCCTGGCCCTGGGTCTTGCACTCGCCCTGCCGGCTCTGGCCCAGGACGCCCTGCTGAACGTCTCCTACGATGTCAGCCGCGAGCTCTACAAGGACGTCAACCCGGCTTTCAGCAAGTATTGGCAGACCAAGAGCGGCAAGGCCATCACGGTCAACCAGTCCCACGGTGGCTCCAGCCGGCAGGCCCTGGCGGTGGCCAGCGGCCTGGATGCGGACGTGATCACGATGAACCAGGCCTCGGACCTGGACTTCCTGGTCGAGAAGGACATCATTCGCAAGGACTGGCGCCAGGCCTTCCCGCAGGGCGCCGCCCCCTACACCAGCGTCACCGTCTTCCTGGTGCGCAAGGGCAACCCCAAGGGCATCAAGGACTGGGCCGACCTGACCAAGCCCGGCACCGGCGTCATCGTGCCCAACCCCAAGACCTCGGGCAATGGCCGCTACACCTATCTGGCGGCCTGGGGCAGCGTGATCGCCAAGGGCGGCAACGAGGCCCAGGCGCGCGATTTCGTCGCCAAGCTGCTGGCCAACGTGCCGGTGCTGGACGGCGGCGGCCGCGGCGCCACCACCACCTTCACGCAGCGCGATATCGGCGACGTGCTGGTGACCTTCGAGAACGAGGCCGAGCTGATCGAGAATGAGTTCGGCAAGGGCAAGTACGAGGTGGTCTACCCCAGCATCACGATCTCGGCCGAGGCGCCGGTGGCGATCAACGAGAAGGTCGTCGCGAAGAAGAACTCGGGCGAGGCCGCCCGCGCCTACCTCAGCTTCCTGTTCAGCCCCGAGGGCCAGGAAATCCTCGCCAAGCACAACTTCCGCCCCCGCGACGCCGAGGTGGCCAAGCGCCACGCGGCGCGCTTCCCGGCCGTCAAGACCTTCACGGTCGACTCGCTGCTGGGCGGTTGGCCGGCCGTGGTCAAGACCCATTTCGCCGATGGCGGCATCTATGACCAGCTGGTCCTGAAACGCTGATGAATACCGTCGTCCTGAGCGGCGCGCCGAGCACGGCGCCCCTGCGCCGGCCGCGCCGGGTCCTGCCCGGCTTCGCGCCCACGCTGGGTTTTACCGTCTTCTATCTGTCGCTGATCGTGCTGATCCCGCTGTCGGCGGTCTTCATCAAGGCCGGCGGCCATGGTTTCGAGGCCTTCTGGGCGGCGGCCACCGCGCCGCGCGTCGTGGCCTCCTACCAGCTCAGCTTCGGCACCTCGCTGCTGGCGGCCCTGATCAATCTGGTCTTCGGTCTGATCCTCGCCTGGTCCCTGGTGCGCTACGAGTTCCCGGGCAAGAAGCTGGTCGACGCGCTGGTCGATCTGCCTTTCGCGCTGCCCACCGCGGTGGCCGGCATCGCGCTGACCGCGCTCTATGCCGGCAATGGCTGGATAGGCTCGCTGCTCGCCCCTTACGGCATCAAGATCGCCTTCACGCCGCTGGGCATCCTGATCGCGCTGATCTTCATCGGCCTGCCCTTTGTCGTGCGCACGGTGCAGCCGGTGCTGGAGGATATGGAGACCGAGCTGGAGGAGGCGGCGGCGGCGCTGGGCGCGCATCGCTGGCAGACCTTCCGTCTGGTGGTGCTGCCGATGCTGCTGCCGGCCCTGCTGACCGGCTTCGCGCTGGCCTTTGCCCGCGCCGTCGGCGAGTACGGCTCGGTGATCTTCATTGCCGGCAATATCCCGATGGTCAGCGAGATCACACCGCTGATGATCATCGCCAAGCTCGAACAGTATGACTATGTGGGCGCGACCTCGATCGCGGCCGTGATGCTGATCTTCTCCTTTGTGCTGCTGCTGGCCATCAACGGCCTGCAGGCCTGGAGCTCGCGTCGCAACGGACAACAAGGAAATCGCTGATGGCCGGCGCCGCTGCATCGACCCTGACCGTGGCCCGCACGCCCGGTGGTCTCTATCAAAACAATCCCGCCACCCGCGAGGCGCCCTGGGTGCGTCGCACCCTGCTGACCCTGGGCCTGGGCTTCTTCCTGCTGTTCCTGGTGCTGCCGCTGCTGACGGTCTTCATCGAGGCCTTGCGCAAAGGCTGGGCCGTCTATCTCGCGGCGCTGCTGGAGCCCGATGCGGTCTCGGCCATCCAGCTGACCCTGCTCGCCGCAGCGATCTCGCTGCCCTTGAACCTGGTGTTCGGCGTCAGCGCGGCCTGGGCCATCGCCAAGCACGACTTCCGCGGCAAGCAGCTGCTGATCACCTTGATCGACCTGCCCTTCTCGGTCTCGCCGGTAGTGGCCGGCCTGGTCTTCGTGCTGCTGTTCGGCGCTCAGGGCTGGTTCGGACCATGGCTGCAGGGCCATGACCTGAAGATCATCTTCGCGGTGCCGGGCATCGTGCTGGCCACCGTGTTCGTGACCTTTCCCTTCATCGCCCGCGAGCTGATCCCGCTGATGCAGGCCCAGGGCCGCGACGAGGAGGAAGCCGCCACGGTGCTGGGCGCTTCGGGCTGGCAGACCTTCTGGCGCGTCACCCTGCCCAATATCAAGTGGGGCCTGCTCTACGGCGTGATCCTGTGCAATGCGCGGGCGATGGGCGAGTTCGGTGCGGTCTCGGTGGTCTCGGGCCATATCCGCGGCTACACCAATACCCTGCCGCTGCACGTCGAGATCCTCTATAACGAGTACCAGTTTGCCGCCGCATTCGCGGTGGCCTCGCTGCTGGCCCTGCTGGCCCTGCTGACCCTGGTCATCAAGCAAATCGTCGAGTGGAAAGCCCACTCCCAAGTCAAGGAAGCGCCATGAGCATCCAGGTCCGCAACATCCACAAATCCTTCGGCAGCTTCACCGCCCTCGGCGACGTCTCGCTGGACTTCCCGACCGGCGAGCTGGTCGCGCTGCTGGGCCCCTCGGGCTGCGGCAAGACCACCCTGCTGCGCATCATCGCCGGTCTGGAGACGGCCGACCGGGGCCAGGTCTTGCTGGAAGGCGAGGACGCCTCCGACACCCATGTGCGCGAGCGCCAGGTCGGCTTCGTGTTCCAGCACTACGCGCTGTTCCGCCATATGACGGTGTTCGACAACGTCGCTTTCGGCCTGCGCGTCAAGCCGCGCAAGGAACGCCCCAGTGAGAGCGAGATCAAGAAGAAGGTTCATGAGCTGCTGAATCTGGTGCAGCTGGACTGGCTGGCCGACCGCTACCCGCCGCAGCTCAGCGGCGGCCAGCGCCAGCGCATCGCGCTGGCCCGCGCGCTGGCGGTGGAGCCGCGCGTGCTGCTGCTCGACGAGCCCTTCGGCGCGCTCGATGCGAAAGTGCGCAAGGAGCTGCGCCGCTGGCTGCGCCGGCTGCACGACGATCTGCACATCACCAGCATCTTCGTGACCCATGACCAGGAAGAAGCGCTGGAGGTGGCCGACCGCGTGGTGCTGATGGACCACGGCAAGGTCGAGCAGATCGGCACGCCGGCCGAGGTCTACGAGCGCCCGGCCACGCCTTTTGTCTACGGCTTTCTCGGCGCGGTGAATCGCTTCGAGGGTCGCGCCGAGGGGGCGCTGGTGCATATCGGCGACCATCAGTTGAACCATGGCCTCAGCCATGTGCCCAGCGGCAAGGTGCAGGCCTATGCACGCCCGCATGAGCTGCAGATCCTGACCAGCGGCGACGGCCCCGGCATCGCCGCGACCGTCGATCGGGTGCTGAGCTTCGGCGCCGCCAGCCGGGTCGAGCTGACCGGCCCGGGCGGCCAGCCGCTGGAAGCCGAGCTCAGCCGCGAGCATGCCGCCACCCTGAACCTGCGGTCCGGCCAGCAGGTTCGCCTGCAGGCCTCGCGCCTGAGCCTGTTCGACGCCGCCTGAGTCCTTTCACCATGAATTTCCAGCAACTGCGCATCATCCGCGAGGCGGTCCAGCAGAACTTCAACCTCACCGATGTGGCCGAGGCGCTGTTCACCTCGCAGTCGGGCGTCAGCAAGCACATCAAGGACCTGGAGGACGAGTTGGGCGTGGCGCTGTTCGTGCGCCATGGCAAGCGCTTGCTGGGCCTGACCGCGCCCGGCAAGGAGCTGGCCGTGATCGTCGAGCGCATGCTGCTCGATGCCAAGAACATCAAGCGTCTGGCCGAGCAGTTCGCAGACGCCGATGTCGGCCAGCTGAGCATCGCCACCACCCACACCCAGGCCCGTTATGCCCTGCCTCAGGTGGTGGCGCGCTTCAAGGCCGCCTATCCCAAGGTCCATCTGGTGCTGCACCAGGGCAGCCCGGCCGAGATCGTCGCGCTGCTGGAGTCCGGCGAGGCCGACATCGGCATCGCCACCGAGGCGCTGGGCAAGAACAATGCCTTCGTCACCTTCCCCTTCTACGACTGGCATCATGCGGTGGTCGTGCCCCAGGGCCATGCACTGGCGCAGTCCAGTGCGTTGACCCTGGAGCAGATCGCCGAGCACCCGCTGATCACCTACCACCAGGGCTATACCGGCCGCGAGCGCATCGATGCGACCTTCGCCAAGGCCGGCCTGGCGCCGGACCTGGTGATGTCGGCGCTGGACGCCGATGTGATCAAGACCTATGTGCAGGTGGGACTGGGCGTCGGCATCATCGCGGCGATGGCCTTCGAGCCGCAGCGCGACCAGGGCTTGCAGCTGCTCAGCGCCGCCCATCTGTTTGAAGCCAACACCACCCATATCGCGCTCAAGCGCGGCCACTATCTGCGCGGCTACGCCTATCGCTTTCTGCAGGAGTGCGTGGCCGACCTCAGCGAGGACGCGGTCCGCGCCGCACTGAGCGAGGCCTGAGAGCGGTGCCCATGCACGCCCGCCGAGACCAGATGGCTCGGCGCTCTGCAAACTGAGGCATATTCCCAGGCCGAGGATATCGACAGCGGAAAAGACGAAGGGCTTAGCAGTTTTCACCGCTAAGCCCTTGATTTTTTGGGGTGGCTGATGGGACTCGAACCCACGACAACAGGAATCACAATCCTGGACTCTACCAACTGAGCTACAACCACCGCTGAGCCTATGATTATAGGCAGACTTCAGCGGTATGAGAAGAGATTTACCTCCAAACCGCCAAAATTTATTCAATCCATCAGGGAGCGGGTGCCGATGCGGCGGCAGCGGCAGGCGCCGTGACCTTGGTCTTGTAGTGGGTCTTCAGCGCCTTGTAATAGGCCTCGGACTCGGCCGCCGTCCAGGCCTGCGCGTACTGCTGGCTGGCGCGTTGCTCGTCGATCACGGCCGGGTCGCGCGGCAGCAGCTTGTTGATGCGCACCAGCACATAGGCGCCCTCGCCGCTGTCGACGCCGACATAGGCCGGCAGCTTGCTGGCATCGGCGCGCAACACCTCGTTCAGCACCTTCTGCGACAGATTGGCCGGCTTGGCGCGGGAAACGACGACGGGCGCATCCAGACCGGCGGCATCGCCGGACTTCTGCAGCGCCGCCAGGCGCTCCTGGCCCTGCTTGATGGCCAGCTCGGTGGCGCGCTTTTGCATCAGCTGGGCGCGCACCTGCGGCTTCACATCGGCCAGGGCCGGCAGGCGGGCCGGGTTGTGCTGCACCACGCGGGCGGCCGTCAGCTGGTTGGGCGCCGTCTCGACCGCCTCGGTATTGCGCTTGTTGCGCAGCGCCTCGTTGCCGAACACGGCCTCCAGCAGCTTGGCCGAAGCCAGCGGACCGCTGGCGCCGGGCGCCGGAGCGCGCTGCACGATGGCGGTCTGGATGCTCAGCTTGAGCTTGTCGGCCGCCGGCTTCAGGCTGTCGGACTGCTCATAGACGGTGTTGCTGAACTGCTCGGCCACCTCGGTGTAGCGCTTTTGCGCCTGCTGGCGGCGCACCTCGTCTTCGAGCTCGGGACGCACCGCCTCGAAGCTCTTCTTGTCGCCGCCGCGCAGGCCGGTCAGCTGGATCACGTGGTAGCCAAAGTCAGACTCGACCACATTGCTGATCTCGCCCTGCTTGAGCGCATAGGCCGCATCCTCGAAGGGTTTGACCATGGCGCCGCGGGCAAAGAAGTCCAGATCGCCGCCATTGGGCGCCGAGCCTTCATCCTGCGAGTTCTTGCGGGCCAGATCGGCGAAGCCGGCCGGGTTCTTGCGTGCCTCGGCCAGCAGTTCCTCGGCGCGGGCCTTGGCCTTGCTGCGCTCGGCTGCGGGGGCATCCTTATCGGCCTTGATCAGGATATGGCTGGCGCGGCGCTCCTCGGCCACGGTATAGCGCGACTGATTCTCGGCGTAGTACTTGCGCAGATCCTCGTCGCTGACGCTGACATCGGACTTCAAAGCCTGCAGGTCCAGCACCAGGTACTCGATGCTGGCGGTCTCGGGCAGCTGGAAGCGCGCGTTATTGGCCGGTTCCTTGTAGAAGGCCTCGATCTCGGCATCGCTGGGATTGACCTGGGCCAGGAAGTCCTTGGCCTCGATGCGCTGCAGCTGCAGCTCGCGCTGCTGCAGCAAGGCATCGAAGGCCACCGCCGCATTGGCCTTGCCGGCCAGCGCCGAGCCGCCCACACCCATCATCACCTGGCGCAGGGTCAGGTCTTGACGCAGGCGCTGGGCGAACATCTCCGAGCTCATGCCCTGGGCGATCAGCAGATTCTTGTTGACGGTGCCGTCCGGGTTGCGCAGGAAGGCGAACTGCGGGTCGCTGCGGAACAGTTGCTGCAGGCGCTCGTCGCTGACCACCAGATGCTGGCCCTGAGCGGCCGCCTGCATCACGCGCTCACGCACCAGCGAGTCCAGCGACTGCTGACGCGCCTCGGGCGAGTCGAACAGCTTGACGTCGAGGTTGGGCATCTGGGCGCGCATGCGCTCCATCTGCTCGCGGTGCGTGGCGTCCCACTCGGCCTGCGTGATCTTGCGACCATTGACGCTGGCCACGCCGGCATTGCTGCCATCCATGAAGCTGCTGTAACCCTCCAGGCCGACCAGCACGAAGGCGGGCACGATCAGGATCAGCAGGATGAACTGGAACAGGCGATTGTGCTTACGGACGAATTCAAACATCAAGGACCTCAAACAGGCATTGCGGTGCGCGCCGGCATGGCCACGACCGGGCGCTGCTCAAACACGACAAAGGCGAACCTGGGTTCGCCTTTGCATCGGATGTGATTCTAGCCTCGGCCCGCGCCACCTCGGGCGGGCAAGACTTGGTGGGTGCTAACGGGCTCGAACCGCTGACCTACTCCGTGTAAGGGAGCCGCTCTACCAACTGAGCTAAGCACCCGGTTGATCCGGGATTCTTCAGTTCACCGCGTCCTTGAGCGCCTTGCCGGGACGGAACTTCGGGACCTTGGCCGACTTGATCTTGATCGTGTCGCCGGTGCGCGGGTTGCGACCGGTGCGCGCGGCGCGCTTGGTCACACTGAAGGTGCCGAAGCCTACCAGAGAAACGCTGCCATTCTTCTTCAGCGTCGTCTTCACACCGCCAATCAGCGCCTCCAGCGCTCGCCCCGCCGCCGCCTTGGAGATGTCGGCCTGCTTGGCGATGTGCTCGATCAGTTCGGACTTGTTCACAAAGAATCCCCTCAAAAGGTTTTGCAAAAACGCGGCAACGAAGGCGACGTCCTGTCTGGGCCGCCAGGACACCAGCCGCGTCCATCCTGGCACGCCAGCGCCGGCGAACCTGCGGGGAAGCGGATTCTAGACGCAATCATCCGGGCTGCTGAGCCAGGAAAAGTCCCGATACAAATGAGTGTGTCGGCGGTCGCCCAAGCGCCCAGAAAGCGCCAAACGGACAGCCCGAAAGCGCAGCCTCACTTGGCCTTGGCGCGGATCTCGGGCAGGGCTTTTTGCAGGTAATAGACCATGGACCAGATGGTCAGCACGACGGCCGCATAGATCAGCCAGGTCCCCCACTCACGGGTCGGGATCAGGTCGAACAGGCGGCCGTCATAAAGCAGGAAGGGGATGGCCACCATCTGCACCGTGGTCTTGAGCTTGCCCACCATGTGCACGGCCACGCTGCGCGAGGCACCGATCTGTGCCATCCACTCGCGCAGCGCCGAAATGGTGATCTCGCGGCCGATGATGACCAGGGCGACCATGGCATTGACGCGCTGCAGCTCCAGCAGCACCAGCAGGGCCGCGCAGACCAGGATCTTGTCGGCCACCGGGTCCAGGAAGGCGCCGAAGGCCGAAGTCTGGTTGAGCTTGCGGGCCAGATAGCCGTCCAGCCAGTCGGTCAGCGCGACCACCACGAAGAGCACGGTGGCAAACAGATTCTGGTGCGCCGGCAGCAGGTCGAGGTAGTACACCCCGACGATCAGCGGGATCGCGAGGATCCGGGCCCAGGTGAACAGGGTTGGCAGCGTGAAGAACATGCGGGCATTGTGCCCAATTACCGTGCAGCGCCCGAGACGGGTACCGACTTTGTCTCATTAATGCCGAGCCTGGCTCACTGATCGAGCGTGCGCGGTTTGAACTTGCGCTGGTTGTTGAACAGAAAGGTCTCGCTGAACTTCCAGGGCTTGGGCATGCGCGAGACATCGCCGAACGGTGCGGCGCGGTGCACCGCATCGATCGCCAGCTGCACCGTGTCCAGCGCCTGACCGGGCTTGCGCAGCACATGGATGTGCTTGACGCGGCCGTCGGAAAACAGCTCGATCTCCAGCACCGGGATCGCCAGCAAGGGCTCGGGCACCTCGCCCATATAGACGCGGTCCGGGTTCGCGACGATCAGCCGGTAGGCCGCCTGCAGACGCAGCTCCACGGCGCTGCGCACCGGCTTGGGCGGCTCCAGCACCTGCGGCGCCGGCTGGCCCGGCGGCTTGCCTGGCAGCTGGGGGCTGGCGGCCGACGGCGCCGAGCCGCTGGGCTGGGCGGTCGATGCCGGCGGCGGCACCGGCGCACGCGGGCCAGAGCAACCGACCAGCGCCAGCAGCGCTCCCAGGCCCAGCCCGCGTGCGGCGCGTTGCCAGCGGCCCTCTTGTTCAGTGCAAAACACGATAAATCTCCTCTGCCAATTCTCTTGAGACGCCCTTGACCGTGCAGAGCTCGTCGACGCTGGCGCCGGCCACGCCACGCACACCGCCGAAGCGCTGCAGCAACTGTGCGCGCTTTTTCGGCCCCACACCGGGCACATCCTCCAGCTTCGAGCCGCCGGTGCGCACCGCCGCGCGCTTGGCGCGCATGCCGGTGATCGCAAAGCGGTGCGCCTCGTCGCGAATCTGGGCCACCAGCATCAGCGCCGCCGAGTCGCGGCCCAGATAGACCTTGTCGCGGCCGTCGGCGAACACCAGCTCTTCCAGCCCGACCTTGCGGCCCTCGCCCTTCTCGACGCCGACGATCAGCGCCAGATCCAGGCCCAGTTCCTCGAACACCTCACGCGCCATCGAGACCTGGCCCTTGCCGCCGTCGACCAGCACCAGATCCGGCAGCCGGCCCGTGCCCAGCTGGGCGGCCTCGGCCATCTTGCTGTAGCGCCGCGTCAGCACCTGACGCATCGCCGCATAGTCGTCGCCGCCGGTGATGCCCTCGATGTTGTAGCGCCGGTACTGGCCGCTCTGCATCTGGTGACCCTCGAACACGACGCAGGAGGCCATCGTCGCCTCGCCGGCCGTGTGGCTGATGTCGAAGCACTCGATGCGGAACTTGTCGAGTTCCTGCACGCTCAGGTCCAGTGCCTCGATCAGCGCCTGGGTGCGGGCCTGCTGCGAGCCCTCCTGCGACAGCAAGCGTGCCAGCGCCAGCTCGGCGCCCTTGACACACATCTCCTGCCAGATGCGACGCTGGCCGCGCGGCTGGGCCTGAGTGGTCACCTTGTAGCCGGCCTGCAGGGTCAGGGCCTCGGCCAGCGCGGCATCGACCTCGTCGCTGACGACGATCAGCGAGGGCACTTGCGCGTCCAGATAGTGCTGGGCCATGAAGGCCTCCAGCACCTGCCGTTCCGGCGACTGGGCGGAGCGGCTCGATGCCTGACCCTCTTCATCATCATCGGCCAGCGCCACCGCGGTGGCGTCCTCGACATGCTTGGGGAAATAGGCCCGGTCGCCCAGATGCCGCCCGCCCCGCACCATTGCCAGATTGACGCAGGCCCGTCCGCCCTGCACCTTGACGGCCAGGATGTCGACATCGCGGTCGCGCCCGGTGGCGCTGTTCTCGTCCATCGCCTGCTGCTGCAAGACCTTGGACAGCGCGCTGATCTGGTTGCGCACCTCGGCCGCCAGCTCGAACTGCAGCGCGTCCGCATAAGCCATCATCTGCGCCTGCAGCCCGTCCATCACCTCCTGCGTCTCGCCCAGCAAAAAGCGTTCGGCATTGCGCACATCGCGACCGTATTCCGCTCCCTGACCCTCGGGCACACAAGGCCCCGAGCAGCGCCGGATCTGGTACAGCAGGCAGGGCCGGCTGCGGTTGTTGAAAACCGTGTCCTCGCAGGTGCGCAGCCGGAACACCTTCTGTATCAGCTGTATCGATTCCTTGACCGCCCAGGCGCTCGGGAACGGCCCGAAATAGCGGTGCCGCTTGTCGACCGCGCCGCGGTAATAGCTGACTCGCGGGTAGTCGTGGCCGCTGAGCTTCAGAGAGGGATAGCTCTTGTCGTCGCGGAACAGGATGTTGAACTTCGGGTTCAACGTCTTGATCAGATTGTTTTCCAGCAGCAAGGCCTCGGCCTCGGTGCGCACCACCGTGGTCTGCAGCCGCGCGATGCGCGCGACCATCATGCCGATGCGGGTGCCGCCATGGTCTTTCTGGAAATAGCTGGAGACCCGCTTCTTCAGGTTCTTGGCCTTGCCGACATAGAGCACCTGATCCTGGGCGTCGAAATAGCGATAGACGCCCGGCAGGCCCGGCAAGGCTGCCACCTCGGCCAATACAGCGGCCAGCACCTGGGCACGCAGCTCGCGCGCGGCCTGCTCGGCGTCGGCCGGCTCGGGTGTCGCTGCGGTATCGGTCTGGGAGGGGTTGCTGCTGCCTTGCATGGGGCGCGATTGTGCCGCCAGATAATCCGGCGATGACTATGCATGGGGATCTGTTCTGCCGCGTGATCGACAACTATGGCGATCTCGGCGTGAGCTGGCGGCTGGCCCGCGCTCTCGCGGCTCGCGGCCAGACCGTGCGGCTCTGGCTCGATGATGGCTCCGCTCTGGCCTGGATGGCGCCGGACTGCACGGCGCAAGGTATCGAGGTGTTGGCCTGGGACGAGGCCGATAACGCGGTGGCGGTCGGCGATGTCGTCGTCGAGACCTTCGGATGCGAGCTGCCGCCGGCCTTTGTCGCGCGCATGGCGGCCCGGCCGACGCCGCCGCAATGGATCAATCTTGAGTACCTCAGCGCCGAGCCCTATGTCGAGCGCAGCCATGGCCTGGCCTCACCGCAATTCAGTGGCCCCGGCGCCGGCCTTTCCAAGCGCTTCTTCTACCCCGGCTTCACGCCGCGCACCGGCGGCCTGCTGCGCGAGCCCGAGCTGCTGCAGCGCCAGCAACGCTTCGACGCCCCCGCCTGGCGGGCCGCCCGAGGCATCGCGCCGCAGCCGGGCGAGCGCCTGCTCAGCCTGTTCGCCTATGCCAACCCGGCGCTGCCGGCGCTGCTGCAGGCATTGGCCGACACGCCGACCCTGCTGCTGGTCTGCCCCGGTGCCACCCAGTCCCAGATCGCCGGGCTGACGCTGCCACCGGCGCTGCGCTGGCAGGCCCTGCCCTACCTGAGCCAGCCCGAGTTCGACCACCTGCTGTGGGCCTGCGATCTGAACTTCGTGCGCGGCGAGGACTCCTTTGTGCGCGCCCAGTGGGCAGCCAAACCTTTTGTCTGGCAGATCTATCCCCAGCAGGACGGCGCCCATGGCCCCAAGCTGGAAGCCTTCATGGACCTGTGGCTGGCCGACGCGACCGCAGAGTTGGCTGCGGCCAGCCGAGGCCTGTGGCGCGCCTGGAACGGCTTGGCGGCCTGGCCGGCCAGCCTGCCGCAAGCCGAAGCCGCGCAGCGCCATGCTCGAAGCTGGCGTGCGCATTTGGCAATGCAAGCCGATCTGAGCGCGCAGCTGCTGCGTTTCATCGGCGTTTCAGGCTAAAATCTCGGGCTTTGCCGCGCCATGGGAGTTTTCGGGCGCGCGCTGGGCACCTGCTTTCACCTGTCCGAGAGCAAGCCAGCCCCCAACCACGACTCCAACGACTCCCTCAACGGACCCGAACACTCATGAAGATCGCTCAAGAAATCCGCGCCGGCAACGTGATCATGCACGGCAAGGACCCGATGGTCGTGCTGAAGACCGAATACAGCCGCGGTGGTCGCAATGCCGCCACCGTGCGCATGAAGCTCAAGAGCCTGCTGAACAACTCCGGCACCGAAGTCGTGTTCAAGGCCGACGACAAGATGGACCAGATCATTCTGGAAAAGAAGGAGTGCACCTACTCCTACTTCGCGGATCCGATGTACGCCTTCATGGACGCCGAGTACAACCAGTTCGAGGTGGAAGCCGAGAACATGGGTGACGCTCTGTCGTATCTGGAAGACGCGATGCCCGTGGAAGTGGTGTTCTACGAAGGCAAGGCGATCTCGGTCGAACTGCCGACCAGCCTGGTGCGCGAAGTGACCTGGACCGAGCCGGCCGTCAAGGGCGATACCTCGGGCAAGGTGCTCAAGCCTGCCAAGATCTCCACCGGCTTCGAAATCCCGGTGCCTATCTTCGTGGCCCAGGGCGACAAGATCGAAATCGACACCCGCACGCACGAGTACCGCAAGCGCGTCTAAGCGCTGCGACTCCATCACAAGGGCACCTTCGGGTGCCCTTGTGCATTTCAGGCGCAGTTTCAAGCGTTGTACTGGCGTCCCTTGCCGAGCAAGACCTCATGATGCCCCGCGCCGGCGGGAATCATCGGGAAGCAGTTCTCCTCGGCCGCCACCACCACATCCAGGAAGAACGGCCCCTCGCTGGCCAGGCACTCGGCCAGCGCCGCGTCCAGTTCCTCGCGCCGCTCGACCCGTCGTGCCTGCCAGCCGAAAGCCTGGGCCAGCGCGACAAAATCCGGCAGCGCCTCGGTATAGCTGTGGCTCAGCCGGTTGCCGTGGATCAGCTCCTGCCACTGCCGCACCATGCCCATGCGGCCGTTGTTGCTGAGCACCACCTTGACCGGCGTGCGGTGCTGGGTCGCGGTCGACAGCTCCTGGATATTCATCAGGATGGACGCGTCGCCGCTGACGCAGACCACCAGGGCCTCGGGGTGCGCGATCTGCGCGCCGATCGCGGCCGGCAGGCCATAGCCCATGGTGCCGGCACCACCCGAGCTGAGCCAGCGGCCGGGCCGCTGCTGGCGCAGGTGTTGCGCGGCCCACATCTGGTGCTGGCCGACATCGGTGGCGACGATGGCGTCGCGGCCGGCCAGCTGCGCATCGAGCCGGCTCATCAGGGCCTGCGGCAGGATGCAATCGCTGCGGTCCTCGAAAGCCAGCGAGCGCTCGGCACGCCAGCCCTCGATCCGCGCCCACCAGTCGCCCAGATCGCAGCCCTTCTGTCCACCCTTCTGCCAGCCCTGCTCCAGCGCCCGCAGGCTGGCGCCACAGTCACCCAGCAGGGCCACATCGGCCTTGACCACCTTGCCGATCGAGCGCGGATCAATGTCCAGATGGATGACCTTGGCCTGCGGGCAGAAGGCATCGAGCCGGCCGGTCACGCGGTCGTCGAATCGCGCGCCGACGCAGACCAGCAGATCGGCATGATGCATCGCCAGATTGGCCTCCAGGCTGCCGTGCATGCCCAGCATGCCCAGCGACTGCGGATCGTCGGCCGGGAAGGCGCCCAGCCCCATCAGGGTCAGCGTGCAGGGCGCGCCGCTGGCCCGCACCAGGCGCGTGAAGGCCGCACAGGCCGCCGAGCCGGCATTGATCAGCCCGCCGCCGCCATAGAAGACCGGCCGGCGCGCCTGCGCCAGCAGGGCCAGTGCGGCCTGGACTTGAGTGGCCGCCGGCAGCACAGGTGCAGCCATGGGCAACACCGGTGCCCGCCACGCCGCCACCGGCGCCAGCTGCACATCCTTGGGCACATCGACCAGCACCGGCCCCGGCCGTCCGCCGGCCGCCCTGGCATGGGCCAGCGCCAGGGTCTCGCTGAGCGCGGCCGCCTCGCGCACCTGCACATTCCACTTGGTCACCGGCCGCGAAATCCCCAGCGCATCGCATTCCTGGAAGGCGTCGGTGCCGATGGCCGTGGTCGCGACCTGGCCGCTGATGCACAGCACCGGGATCGAGTCGCACAAGGCGTCGAGCAGGCCGGTGGTGGTGTTGCTCATGCCCGGCCCCGAGGTCACGAAGACCACGCCGACCCGGCCGGTCGTGCGCGCATACCCCTGGGCCGCATGGACGGCGGCCTGCTCGTGGCGCACCAGCACATGGCGCAGCCGCGGCTCGGCGTACAGCGCGTCGTACAGCGGCAGCACCGCGCCACCGGGGTAGCCGAACACGGTGTCGACACCCAGGCTCAGCAGGGTCGCGATCAGCGCCTCGGCGCCATTACTTGGGTGAGTTTGCGGACGGGCATGGGGCAGGTCTTGGAGCACAGCATTCATGCCCTCACTGTGCCCAAGCTCGCCCAGAAATTGCTGCTGAAATTTCCTGCACAAGACTTCAATTCAGGAAAATTTCCTTGATGAATAGAATCCGGCAGCATGAAACTCGATAAATTCGATCTGGCCATCCTGACCGAGCTGCAGCGCGACGCCCGCATCAGCCTGCAGGAGCTGTCCGGCAAGGTGGGGCTGACCAGCTCGCCCTGCTGGACCCGCATCAAGCGCATGGAAGAAGCCGGCGTCATCGAGGGCTACTCGGTGCGCGTGAATGCCGCCAAGATCGGCCTGGCCGACACGGTGATCGTGCAGGTGACCCTGAACGATCATTCGGACGCCGCGCTGTTCGAGTTCGGCCGCGCGCTGGAGCAGATCCCCGAGGTGCTGGAGGCCTTTCTCGTCTCGGGCGATTACGACTACTACGTGCGCATCGCGGTGGCCGACACGCGCGACTACGAGCGCCTGCTGCGCGAGCGGCTCTACAAGATCCCCGGCATCCGCCACAGCAAGAGCAGCTTTGTGCTGCGCCAGCTCAAGCAGAGCCAGCTGCCGCTGAATCGCTAGCGCTCACTCGAAGCGCCGTTCGCGCAGCCATTTGGTCGCCACCCATTTCTCGCCGGCCAGCACCGGCGCGCCGCCATGCAGGCTTTGCGTGATCGGGTGCGGCCGGTCATAGCTGAAGAACACCGCATTGCCCTTGATCGGCGCGACCTCCAGGCCGATGTCGGGAAAGATCGTCGCCCCGCCCTGCTCGGGCGTGTTCAGGTACATCACCAAGGTGGCGACCCGCTGGCCGCCGCGCTGCAGGATGGGCGGCGTGCTGGTGTGGCGCGGGTCGAAGTAGTCGTAGTGCGGCAGGTACTCGGCCCCGGGCCGGTAGCGCAGCACCTGCAGGCCCTCGCCGTTCTCGACCGGCCAGTTCAAGAGCCGGGCGATGCGGGCCTCGACCCGCCGACAGATCTCGTTCTCGCCACGCTCGAAGAACATGCCCTCGCTGGTACGCGCGGCATTGACCTCGCTGCCATCGGCCGAGGCCGCCACCGTCTCCGAGCGGGCCAGGCGGCTGGCTGCCGCCGCACGCATCAGATCGCACTCCTCGTCGGACAGCAGGCCGCCGAACACCAGCAGGCGCGGCAGTTGCAGGCTGACCAGCACGCCGACCGTGCGGTCGCCGGCATTCAAGAGCGGCGGCGCACCGCTCAGATCGGGCTCGGGCACAGCGCTGGGCACCGGCAGGACCAGGCCCTGGCCCGGCACGAAACCGGCGACGCTCTGCGCCAGCGCCTGGGCCGCGACGGTTTCGTCCCAGCCGCTCTTGAGCATGGCCTGCAGCACCTGCTCGGCCGTCAGCCCGGCCTTGGCCTGCTCGACGATCCAGCGCTGCAGCTCGGGCGTGATGGTCTGGGCACTCATGGTGGACTCCGGCCTCTTCAGCCCAGGCGGCGGCGAAACAGCAGGCGTTCGGGCGTCGACAGCTCGGCCTGGTAGACATAGCCGTCGAGATCGAAGTCCCTCAGGCCGACCGGCGTATCAATGCGCCGCGTGATCGCATAGCGCGCCATCAGGCCGCGCGCCCGCTTGGCGAAGAAGCTGATGATCTTGTACTGGCCGTTCTTCCAGTCCTCGAACTGACATTCGATCACGCGCGGCTGCAAGGCCTTGCGATCGGCCGCCTTGAAATACTCCTGCGACGCCAGATTGACGATCACCGGCACCTGCTGCTGGGCCGCGCGCGCATTCAGATGCTCGGCCAGCGTGTCGCCCCAGAAGCCGTACAGATGGCTGCCGCGCTCGGTGGCCAGCTTCGTGCCCATCTCCAGGCGGTAGGGCTGCATGCGGTCCAGCGGCCGCAGCACGCCGTACAGCCCGGACAGGATGGCCAGATGCTGCTGCGCCCATTGCAGGTCCTCGACAGCCAGGCTCTTGGCGTCCAGACCGTCATAGACATCGCCGTTGAAGGCCAGCACCGCCGGCTTGCTATTGGCCTCGGTGAAGCGAGGCTGCCAGGCGTGGTAACGGTTCACATTGAGCTCGGACAGGGCCGGGCTCAGGTCCATCAGCGCGGCGATATCGGCCGCCGTCTTGGTCTTCAAGACCTTGATCAAGGCCTTGGACTGGGGCAGGAACTGCGGCTCGGTGGCGAGCTTGAGCAGCGGCGCGGCGACCGGGGTGTCGTAGTCCAGCGATTTGGCGGGCGAGAGCAGATAAAGCTTGGCGCCATTTTGCCCGCTTCGGCGCCGGTGGCGCAGACGGGGGTCAGGCCTTGCGCCCGCGCAGCAGCAGCACGACGCCGACCAGCACCACCAGGGCCGCCAGCCACTCATAGCCGCTGACCACCTCGCCGGCGATCACCACCCCGAGCAGCATCGCGATCACCGGATTGACGAAGGAGTAGCTCGACGCCAGGCCGGCCGGCGCCTCGGCCAGCAGCACCATATAGGCGTTGAAGGCGATCAGCGAGCCGAACACCACCAGATACAGCCAGGCCCAGACCGCCTCGCCGCGCAGCGGCAGGCTCAGAGTCTCGCCGCTGAACAGGCTCAACAGCATCAGCACCGCACCGCCGGCCAGCATCTCGCTGGCAAAACCCATAGGCCCGGCCGCCAGCGCAAAGCCGCGCTGCGACAGGACGCTGCCCAGCGCCCAGCAGGCGCAGGCCGTCGTGATCGCGACCAGGCCCTGCGGCGAGGCGCCGAAACCCTGGCCCTGGGTCAGCATCAGCACGCCGAACAGGCCCACGACAATGCCGGCCAGCTCCAGCCGGCTGGGCAACACCCGCCACAGCAGGTTCAGCGCCGCAATCATCAAGGGCATCACCGCGATGAAGGCGACCACCAGGCCCGAGCCGACGGTCTGCTCGGCCGTCGCCGTGCCCCCCATGCCGCCGCCCAGCATCAGGCTGCCCACCAGCAGCGCATTGAGCCATTGGCGCGGGCCCGGCCAGGCCGCGCCGCGCCAGCGCATCCATGCGGCCAGCAAGACACCGGCGGCCAGGAAGCGCGTGCCCATCTGGAAGAAGGGCGGAAAGCTCAGCAAGGCGTACTTGATGGCCAGATAGGTCGAGCCCCAGACCAGCCAGGTGGCGGCCAGGCAGGCGATCACGCGGGGGCTCAGCCCGCCGCTGCGGCTCAGGGTGTTGCTGTTGTCCATGGCTGGCAATGCTAGGGAATTGGTACGCCGGCTTGAAGATGAAACTGACGCTTCAAAAGGACCAAAGCCTTAAACTTGCAGGACATTCAAGCATTTGACCTGCAAATCAATGGACTACACGCTGGACCACCATGACAGCCGCATTTTGGCCGAGTTGCAGGCCGATGCCCGCCTCAGCATGGCCGAGCTGGGCCGGCGTGTGCACCTGAGCCAGCCGGCCGTCACCGAGCGGGTGCGCAGGCTCGAGGAGGTCGGCGTGATCAGCGGCTACCGCGCCGTGGTCGACAGCGCCCGCCTCGGTTATGCGATCCGTGCGGTGATACGGGTGGGCCGGGCCGACGAGGCACGGGTGCGCCAGGCGGTCGAGGCCAGCCCCGAGGTGCTGACCGCCTTCAATGTGACCGGCGAGGACAGCTGGATCCTCGAGATCGCGGTGCGCGATGTCGCCCATCTGGAGCAGGTGCTGCAGCGCTACTGCGCGCTGGCCGAGACCTCCACCGCCATCATCCTGAAGAGCGTGCGCGAGAACGCGCCGCTGCGCCCGGCCCCGCTGCTCGCCCCGGCCAACTCAGCCGCACCGGACAAGCAAACGCCGGCCACCGCGAAGCGGCGCCGGCGCAGTCCCCAGGCCTGAGGGCCTGGCCTTCTTACTTGGACAGCAGCGTGTTGACCGCCGCCACATCCTCGGGGCGCAGCTGGCCAGCGGCCTGGCGCAAGCGCAGGCCGGTCAGCACCACGTCGTAGCGGGCCTTGGCCAGGTCGCGCTGGGTCGCATAGAGCTGGCTCTGGGCGTTCAGCACATCGAGGTTGACGCGCACGCCGACCTTGTAGCCCAGCTGGGTGGCTTCCAGCGCCAGCTTGCTGGACGACTCGGCGGCCTCCAGAGCCTTGACTTGGGCGGCCAGCGACTGCACGCCGAAGAAGGCGCGGCGCGTGCCCTCGGCCACCGTGCGGCGGGCAAACTCCAGGTCATTGCGCGAGCGCTCCTGCAGCGCCAGGGTTTCCTTGATGCGGTTGCTGTTGTAGCCACCGGTGTAGAGCGGCAGATTCATCTCCACCGCGACCGAGCCCTGCCCGCCCGTGCCGGGCAGCTGCGCGCCGCGGCCGCGGGCATTGCTGACGCCCAGATTGCCGCTCAGGTCCACCGTCACGCCGTCCGCCGCCCGCGCCTTGTCGGCTTCCAGGCCCGCCACATCCAGGCCCAGCCGGGCCTTGCGCACCTGGGGGTGAAGCTCGTCGGCCTGGTTGACCCACGGGTCCACCGTCAAGGGCGTCACGGCCGGCAGCGCCACCGGCACGGCCAGCGGCTTGGGTTCGACGCCGGAGCGGCCGACGATCTGGTCCAGCGTGATGCGCTTGATGCGCAGATCGTTGTCGGCCGCCAGCTCGCGGGCACTTTCCACATCGAAGCGGGCCTGGGCCTCGCGGGTGTCGGTGATGGTGGCGGTGCCGACCTCGAAATTGCGCTTGGCCGAGGCCAGCTGCTCGGCGATGGCGGCCTTGCTGGCCCGTGTCGTCGACAGCACATCGCCGGCTGCCAATACATCGAAATAGGCCTGCGAGACCCGCACGATCAGGTCCTGCTCGGCAATCTCCAGATCGGCCTGGGCCACATTGAGCCCGCGCTTGGCCTGCTCGATCGTGATCTTGTTGCTGCGGTTGTACAGCGCATAGTTGGCCCGCAGGCCGGCCTGCACCGTGCTCGATCCGACCCGGTCACCGGCCACCTTGGCGCCACCGGCGCCATAGACCGTCGGCGGATCGCTCTGCAGATGCGTGCCGCTGACGCCCAGACCCAGCGTGGGCCGGTCCAGCGCATTGGCCTGCTCGGCCTTGTAGATCGCCGAGTCGGCCTGGGCCCGGGCGGCCAGATAGCCGGCGTCATAGACGCGCGCGGCTTCGTAGAGCTCCAGCAGGCTTTGCGCCTGGGCACTGGCCGCAGCACCGAAAGCCAGGGCCACGCACAGTGACAGTCGGGTCAATGAAGAACTCATGCGCGAATGCGGGCTTGTCTTCTTCTTCATTTTCTGATCAGCGAACATGAGGCTTCCTTGGCTTGCGATGAGTGTTTGTGAAGGCCTGGGCCGGCACTTCGGGTGCTAGGGTCAATATCTGGGCACGGACGGATCGGCCTCGCAGGACCAGGCGTCAATGCCGCCGGCGAGGTTATAGACCGACTCGAAGCCCTGACGCTCCAGGAATGCGACGACCTGCAGACTTCGCACGCCATGATGGCAATAAACGACGACAGGCTGCGCCGGGTCCAGTTCGGCCAGCCGGGCGCTCACCTGCCCCATCGGCATCAGCTTGCTGGCCACCCCGTCCAGCCGGATGCTGGCCAGCGCAGCCTCCCAGGGCTCGCGCACGTCCAGCAGCAGCGGCGCCTGGCCGGACGCCGCGCCGGCGCACAGCGCCCGCGCGGCTTCAATCGACAGCTGCTGCGGCATGCGCTGGCTCAGAACGAGAAAGCGGTGTGCTCGGCAAAGCCGGGCAGGCGCGGCGCGACGGTGTCGAACAGCACCGTGCTGCTGAAGCCCGCACCCGAACGGGTGTAGAGCGTGGCACGCATCACCGGCAGCTCGCCGACGATGGCCACCAGCCGGCCGCCGGGCTTGAGCTGGTCCAGCAGAACCTGCGGCACCTCGGCCACCGAGCCCGCCAGCAGGATCACATCGAACGGCGCCTCGGCGGCCAGGCCCTGGGCGCCATGGCCCTCGCGCACCTTGGTATTGCTGACACCGTTGCGCTTGAGCGTCTCGGTCGCCAGCTTGGCCTGCTGGGCATCGGCCTCCAGGCTGATCACGCTTTGCGCCTTGTGGGCCAGCAGGGCCGTCAGATAGCCGGCGCCGGTGCCGATCTCCAGCACCTTCTCGTGGCGCGCCACCTTCAGCTCCTGCAGCAGCCGGGCCTCGACCCGCGGCGCCAGCATCGCGCCGCCGTGCGGCAGCGGGATCTCGGTGTCCATAAAGGCCAGCGCCCGATGGGCCGGCGGCACGAAGTCCTCGCGCTTGACCAGGGCCAGCAGCGACAACACGCCCTGGTCCAGCACATCCCAGGGGCGGATCTGCTGTTCGATCATATTGAAGCGGGCTTGTTCGACGTTCATAAGGTTCCTCGAAGACGGTCTTTCTGACTGCAGCGCGGATTCTATTTCGGCGGCGCCACGCTTTGGCCTTGCCAGCGCCGCCGCGCCCACTGCGACAGATCATCCAGATAGCAATAGATCACCGGCACCACCACCAGGGTCAGCAGCGAGGAGGTGATCACCCCGCCGATCACCGCCTGCCCCATCGGCGCGCGCTGCTCCGAGCCCTCGCTGAGCGCAAAAGCCAGCGGCACCATGCCGAAGATCATCGCCAGCGTCGTCATCAGGATGGGCCGCAGCCGCACCTGGGCGGCGCGCAGCAGGGCCGCCTCGCGGCCCATCGGCTCGCTGTCAACCCCGTGGCCATGCTCGCCCTCGCGGGCGCGGATCGCGAAATCAATCAGCAGGATCGCGTTCTTCGTCACCAGACCCATCAGCATCACGATGCCGATGATGGAAAACATATTCAAGGTCGAGCGGAAGGCCAGGAGCGCCAGCACCACACCGATCAGCGTCAGCGGCAGCGAGCTCATCAGCGCCAGCGGCTGCAGAAAGCTCTTGAACTGGCTGGCCAGAATCATGTAGATGAAGACGATGGCCAGGGCCAGCGCGCCGACCGCGTACTGGAAGGACTCGTTCATATTCTTGGTCGAGCCGCCGAAGCTGTAGCGGTAGCCGGGCGGGAAGGCGGTGTCGTCCAGCACCTTCTTGATATCGGCCGAGACCTCGCCCGAGCTGCGGCCCAGCGCGTTCGCGTCTATCGTGATCTCGCGGTTCAGGTCGCGGCGGTTGATCTGGTTGGGGCCGGTCGAGGGCCGGATCTCGGCCACCTGGGACAGGCGCACGACCCGCGCCGCGCCGTCGGCGGCCGGCGCCACCGGGATGGGCAACTGCGCCAGATCGGCCAGGCTGTCACGCCCCTGGGGCGCCAGTCGCAGCAGCACGTCGTAGTTCTCGCCATCGGGCGCACGCCAGTTGCCCACCGTCGTGCCGGCCAGCCAGGTGCGCAGCGAGCCCGCCAAGGCATTGACATTCAGCCCCGCATCGGCGGCGGCCTCGCGTTTGACCTCGATGGCCACGGTCGGCTTGTCGGGCTTGAGCGTGCTGTCCAGGTCGACCAGGCCGGGGATCTGCTGCAACCGCGCGATCACGCTCTTGGACAGGCGCTCCAGCTCCTTCAGGTCGGCGCCCTGGATGGAGAACTGCAGGCTCTTGCCGCCGCCCAGATCGGTCTGGCCGATATTGGTGACCGTGATGCCCGGTATCGTTGCGAGCTTGTCGCGCAGCGGCGTGACCAGATCGTTGACGCTGCGCTGTCTGTCCTTGCGATCCGTCAGCCGTACATAGATCGCGCCATAGATCTTGCCGGCCGCGAAGCCGCTGTTGATCGTCGTCACCGTGTAGCGGACTTCGGGCAGCTCGCGCAAGAGCGCGTCGATCTGCCGGGCGCGCGCCTCGGTGACCTCCAGCGAGGAGCCGACCGGGGTGTAGAAATTGACCTGCGTCTCGGACAGATCGGCCTTGGGCACGAACTCCTTGCCGAGACCGCCCAGCAGCGCAAAGCTCAGCAGCAGGGTCGCCAGCGCCACCAGCAGGGTCAGACCCTTGTGGGCCAGCGACCAGGCCAGGATTGTCTGATAGCCCGCCGACAGCCAGTCGGTGAAGCGCTCGAAGGCACCGGTCACCCGGCCTATGGTCTTGTCGTACAGCGTCACCGGCGGGCCGCCATGGCCTCCATGGGCGGCCGGATCGTGCCAAATGCTGGACAGCATCGGGTCCAGCGTGAAGCTGACGAACATCGAGATCAGCACCGCCGCGACGATGGTGATGCCGAACTCGTGGAAGAACTTGCCGACGATGCCACCCATGAAGCCGATGGGCAGGAACACCGCGACGATGGACAGCGTCGTCGCCAGCACCGCCAGGCCGATCTCCTGCGTGCCGTCCAGCGCCGCCTGCTTGGGGCTGGCGCCCATCTGCACATGGCGCACGATGTTCTCGCGCACGACGATGGCATCGTCGATCAGCAGGCCCACGCACAGGCTCAGCGCCATCATCGTGATGTTGTTGATCGTGAAGCCGAAGAGGTACATGAACAGAAAGGTGCCGATCAGCGCGATCGGCAGCGTCAGGCCGGTGATCACGGTCGAGCGCCAGCTGTTCAGGAACAGGAACACGATCAGCACCGTCAGCGCGGCGCCCTCGATCAGGGTCTGGCGCACATTGGCCACCGAGACACGGATGGCGCGCGAGTTGTCGCGATTGACCTCGGTCTTGAGGCCCGCAGGCAGCAGGCTTTGCGCCTCGGCCAGCGCGCGCTGCAGCCCGTCGACCACCGCGATGGTGTTCTCGCCCTGGCTCTTCTGCACGCTCAGGAGCACCGTGCGCTGGCCGTTATAGAGCGCCAGGCTCTCGATCTCCTGCGGGCCATCGACCACATCGGCGATCTGCCAGAGCTTGATCGAGGCGCCGTTCTTGCGCGCGACGACGATGTCGCGGAAATCCTCGGGGCGCTTCAGCCGCGCATTGATCTGCACGACCCGCTCCTGCACGGCCGAGCGGATATTGCCCAGCGGCAGCTCCTGGTTCTCGCTGCGCACGGCGGCCAGCGCCTGCTCCATCGTGATGCCCAGCGCCTCCATCGCGGCCGGCCGCAGCTGGATCTGGATCTGGCGCTGCAGCCCCCCGACCACGCTGACCGAGCCGACGCCGCGCACATTCTCCAGCCGCTTCTGCAGCACCTGCGTGGCCCAGGTGGTCAGCTCCTGGGTGCTTAGGCATGAAGCCCCCACGGCATCGCTGGCGATGCCTGCCCCCCGAGGGGGCGCGTCCGGCTTGGGGCGGCCCGGCGCCGGACAGCCATCGGTCGACAGCACAGCGACATTGAAGATCGGCACGCTCTGCGGATCAAAGCGCGAGATGCGCGGCTCCTTGACCTCGTCGCGCAGCGTGGGTCGCATCAGCGCGACCTTCTCGCGCACATCCTCGGCCGCCTTGCGGCCATCGACATCGAGATTGAACTCGACGATCACCACCGAGCTGCCCTCGTAGCTGCGCGAGGTCAACGTGCTGATGCCGGCCACCGTGTTGACCGCCTGCTCGACCTTCTTGGTCACCTCGCTCTCGACGATCTCGGGCGAGGCGCCCGGATAGTCCATCTGCACGACCACGGTCGGGAAGTCGATATTCGGGAACTGGTCGACCGACAGGCGCTGGTAGCTGAACAGGCCCAGCACGACAAAGGCCAGCATGACCATCACGGCCATCACCGGGTTCTGAATCGAGACGCGGGTGAACCACATGGGCGGTCAGCGCACGGCGGCCGGCATCAGCTTGACCACCGTACCCTCGGCCACCTGGCCGGTCGCGCCGCGCAGCACCTGGGCGCCCTCGCCCAGGCCGCCGACAATCTCGATCACCGGCTGCCCGTCGACCTCGCCGCTGCGGCCCGGCTCCACCGTCTGCGCCAGCACCCGGCCCTCGCGCACCAGCAGCACATAGGGCCGCGCCTTGTCGATGCGCAGCGCATCGGCCGGCAGCACCAGGCCTTCGCGGGCATCCAGCACCAGGCTGCCGCGCGCGAACAGGCCGTGGCGCAGCCCCGGCTTGGGCTCGACCCGCAGATAGAGCAGCACCGCGCGCGAGCCGGCCTGGGCGGCCGGGTTGATGCGCGAGAGCGTGGCCGGCACGGGCAAGTCCTGACCCTCGACCTGCAGCTGCGCCAGCGCGCCGATCTGCAGGCCGGCGATCTGCTCGGCCGGCACCGCCGCTTCCAGCTCCAGCCGGCTCAGATCGACGATCTCCAGGATGCGGCCGTCCAGCGGCACCCGCTCACCAGGCTGGGCCAGGCGCTGCGAGACCTGGCCGCTGATCGGCGCGATCAGCCGCGCATCGGCGCGGGCCTTGCGCGCCAGCTCGACCGCGGCCTGGGCCGACAGCCAGTTGGCCTGGGCCGCCGCCTCGCCGGAGGCCGAGGACTCCAGCGCGGTGGCCGAGATGAAGCCCTGGCCGACCAGAGCGCGGTTATTGTCCAGCGTGCGGCGGGCAATTTCCTGCTGAGCCTTGGCGGCGGCCGCGCCCTGCTCGGCCTGGCGCAGCCGCCAGTCGAGCTCGGTGGCGTCCAGCTCGCCGAGCAGCTGGCCGGCGCGCACCGGGTCGCCCTCGCGCACCGTCAGCGTCTTCAGCTCGGCCGCCACCTTGGCCTTGACCAGGGCCAGGTCCAGCGCCTTCAAGCCGCCCGACAGCGCCAGGCTGCGCGCAAAGCGCTGGCGCGTGGCGCTGGCCACATCGAGCGCGCCCAGTTCCAGCACCGCGCCGCTCCTCGCGACCACCGGTGGCGCCGCCGGCCTGTCGCGCCGCGACAGCAGCACCAGGACCAGCGCCAGCAGCGCCAGGCCCATCAGCAGGAGCTTGAATTTGCGGCCCGCTGTCATCGCTCGCTGTCCCTGGCTTGGCTGCCGGGCTGCTGGCTCAGCAGCCCGCGCAGCATCAGGTCCAGCTGCACGGCCAGCACGGCCTCGGGCTGTAGCGCTGGGCTCAGCATCTGGCAGGCCCCGAAGGAGTGCTCGAACAAGACCATCTGCAGCATCGGGGCGATCAGCACCTGCACGGTCTCGATCACCGGCACCGGCCGGAACTCGCCGCTGGCGATGCCGCGCGCCACCAGGCCGCCGAGCAGCTGATGGGTCGGCACGATGACCTCGTCCAGATAGAACTGCGCCAGCTCCGGGAAGTTGCGCGCCTCGGCCATCATGATCTTGCTGATGCCGCCGGCCGGCCCCAGGCCGACCCGTTGCCACCATTCGCGCAGCACCAGCGCCAGCAGCTCGGCCATGCTGCCCTGGTGCTGGGCGGCGATCTGCATGCCCTCGGCGATATGGCTGGCCAGATTGGCCCGCACCACCGCCTTGAACAGCTCTTCCTTGCTGGGGTAGTAGAGATACAGCGTGCCCTTGGACACGCCGGCGCGCGCGGCCACCTCCTCTGAGCGCGTGGCGGCAAAGCCCTTCTCGATGAAAAGGGCCAGCGCGGCCTCCAGCAGCTCCTGCGGCCGCGCTTCCTTGCGGCGCTGGCGGGGGCTGGCGGAGGGGGTCGGGGCGGGGGACGGCGGCATGCGGCTTGTACTGACTGACTGGTCAGTAATGTACGCAGCAGCTATCCGCCGGTCAATCGCGGCTTGTCCGGGCCCCGTTCTTGCAAGCGGCGCTGTCATGGGGCGCCGTTATCATGCGGGCCCAATCAAGCAGGGAGTGAGTGTTGGACGCAGTGCTGTTGATCAAGGCCGCCATCATGGGTGTGGTGGAAGGCCTGACCGAGTTTTTGCCGATTTCTTCGACCGGCCACCTGATACTGGCCGGCGCCCTGCTCGGTTTCGACGACGCCAAGAGCAAGGTCTTCGACATCGCGATCCAGACCGGCGCGATCTTCGCGGTCATCCTGGTCTACTGGCAGCGCCTGCGCGAGGTGGCCATCGGCTTGGGCAGCGAGGAACGTTCGCGGCGCTTTCTGATCAATGTGGCGGTCGGCTTCGCGCCGGCCGTGATCCTGGGCCTGCTGCTGGGCAAGGCGATCAAGGCCCATCTGTTCACCCCCACCGTGGTGGCGATCGCGCTGATCGTCGGCGGCTTCGTGATCCTGTGGGCCGAGCGGCGCAAGCAGGCCGTCGTGCGCATCGAGCATGTCGACGACATGACGCCGTTGGACGCCCTGAAAGTGGGCCTGGCCCAGTGCGTGGCGATGATTCCGGGCACCAGCCGCTCGGGCGCCACCATCATCGGCGGCATGCTGTTCGGCCTGTCGCGCAAGGCCGCGACCGACTATTCCTTCTTCCTGGCCATTCCGACCCTGATCGGCGCCGGCGCCTACAGCCTCTACAAGGACCGTGCGCTGCTGGCGCTCAGCGATGCGCCGATGTTCGGCGTGGGCCTGCTGTTCTCCTTCGTCAGCGCCTGGATCTGCGTGCGCTGGCTGCTGCGCTATATCGCCAGCCACAGCTTCGAGGTGTTTGCCTGGTATCGCATCGTGTTCGGCATCGTGATTCTCGCCACGGCCTGGAGCGGCCTGATTGCCTGGACGGCGTGAGAGGTAAAAGCGGTCTGAGATAATCCGCGCATGACGATCACGATCAAATCCGGCGCCGATATCGAAGCCATGCGCATTGCCGGACGCCTGGCCTCCGAGGTGCTTGACATGCTGACCCCGCATGTGAAGCCCGGAGTCACGACCGAGCAGCTCGACAAACTGGCCCACGACCATATCGTCCATGTCCAGAAGGCCATCCCCGCGCCGCTGAACTACTGCCCGCCGGGCTACACGCCCTATCCCAAGTCGGTCTGCACCTCGATCAACCATCAGGTCTGCCACGGCATTCCGAACGACCGGCCGCTGAAGAACGGCGACATCGTCAATATCGATGTCACCGTGATCAAGGACGGCTGGCATGGCGACACCAGCCGCATGTTCGTCGTCGGCGAGGGCTCGATCGCGGCCAAGCGCCTGTGCGCCTTCACCTACGAGGCCATGTGGAAGGGCATCGCCAAGGTCAAGCCGGGCGCGCGCCTGGGCGATATCGGCCACGCGATCCAGACCTTTGCCGAGAACGCCGGCTTCTCGGTGGTGCGCGAGTTCTGCGGCCATGGCATCGGCCAGGTCTTCCATGAAGAACCGCAGGTGCTGCACTACGGCCGCCCCGGCACGCTGGACGAGCTGGTGCCGGGCATGGTGTTCACGATCGAGCCGATGATCAATGCCGGCCGCCGCGAGATCCGCGAGACCGGCGACGGCTGGACCATCGTCACCAAGGACCGCTCGCTGTCGGCCCAGTGGGAACACACGGTGCTCGTGACCGAGACCGGCTACGAGATCTTCACGCTCTCCGAAGGCAGCCCGCCGCCCCCCGCCTTCATCACCGCCGGCTGAGCCCATGCTCGCTACGCCCGGCGGCGGCACGACCCTGGACATCGCCGAGCTGCGCCGCCAGCTCAAGCAGGGCAAGCAGGCGCTGATCGCCGACTTCCTGCAACACAAGGCCAGCGTCACGGCCGCCCACACCCTGATGCGCCAGCTGGCGCGCCAGGTCGATGCGCTGCTGCAGACGCTGTGGGCCCAGGCCGGCATGCCGGCCGGGGCCTGCCTGGCCGCCGTCGGCGGCTATGGCCGCGGCGAGTTGTTTCCCTACTCCGATGTCGATGTGCTGCTGCTGCTGCCCGACGGCTGCGAGGCCCACCAGCCCGGCGCCGTCAAGAGCAGCATCGAGGCCTTCATCACCGCCTGCTGGGACACCGGGCTGGAGATCGGCTCCTCGGTGCGCACGCTGGGCGAATGCCTGCAGGAAGCGGCCGGCGACGTCACGGTGCAGACCGCGATGCTGGAAGCACGCCCGCTGGCCGGCGCCCGGCCCCTGTTCAAGCGCTTTGAGAAGGCGCTCGGCCAGGCCATGGATGCGCGTGCCTTCCTGCGCGCCAAGACGCTGGAGATGCGCCAGCGCCACACCAAATACGACGACACGCCCTATTCGCTGGAGCCCAACTGCAAGGAAAGCCCCGGCGGCCTGCGTGATCTGCAGCTGCTGATCTGGATCGCCCGCGCCGCCGGCCTGGGCAAGACCTGGCGTGCGCTGGCCCAACGCGGCCTGATCACGCCCTTCGAGAGCCGCCAGCTGCAGCGCAACGAGGGCCTGCTGAACCTGATCCGCTGCCGCCTGCACGCGGTGGCCGGCCGCCGCGAGGACCGGCTGGTGTTTGATCTGCAGACCGCCGTCGCGCTGAGCTTCGGCTACGAGAACAGCCCGGGCCAGCGCGCCTCCGAGGTGCTGATGCGGCGCTACTACTGGGCCGCCAAGGCCGTCAGCCAGCTCAACCAGGTGCTGATGCTGAACCTGGAGGAGCAGATCAACGGCTCGCAGCAAGACCTGCGCCGCACGATCAATGCGCACTTCATGGAGCGCGCCGGCATGCTGGAGGTCGTCAGCGACGACCTCTACGAGCGCGAGCCCCACGCGATTCTCGAGACCTTTCTGGTCTACCAGCAGACGCCCGGCATCAAGGGCCTGTCGGCGCGCACCTTGCGCGCGCTCTACAACGCCCGCGAGCAGATGAACGGCGCCTTCCGCCGCGACCCGGCCAACCGCGCGATGTTCATGCAGATCCTGCAGCAGCCGGAAGGGCAGACCCATGCCTTCCGGCTGATGAACCAGACCTCGGTGCTGGGCCGCTATCTGTGGGTGTTCCGCCGCATCGTCGGCCAGATGCAGCACGACCTGTTCCATGTCTACACGGTGGACCAGCACATTCTGATGGTGCTGCGCAATGTGCGGCGCTTCTTCATCCCCGAGCATGCGCACGAGTACACCTTCTGCTCGCAGCTGGCCGCGCAGTTCGACAAGCCCTATCTGCTCTATATCGCCGCCCTCTTCCACGATGTGGCCAAGGGCCGCGGCGGCGACCACTCCGACCTCGGCGCGGTCGAGGCCCGGCGCTTCTGCCGTGACCACGGCCTGTCGCGCGAGGACAGCGCGCTGGTCGTGTTCCTGGTCGAGCAACACCTGACCCTGTCCCGGGTGGCGCAGAAGGAAGACCTGTCCGACCCCGAGGTGATCGCCGCCTTTGCCCAGAAGATGGGCAATGCGCGTCGCCTCACCGCGCTGTACCTGCTGACCGTGGCCGATATCCGCGGCACCAGCCCCAAGGTCTGGAATGCCTGGAAGGGCAAGCTGCTGGAGGACCTGTACCGGCTGGCGCTGCGCGCCCTGGGCGGCGCCAAGCCCAATCTGGCGGCCGATATCGAGGCCCGCAAGCAGGAGGCGCGCGAGAAGCTGGCCCTGCATTCGATGCTGCCCGATACCGAGGCGCCGCTGTGGGCCACCTTGGAGCTGAGCTATTTCGCCCGCCACGAGGCCGGCGATCTGGCCTGGCATGCGCGCTCGCTGTGGCGCCATGTGCAGGCCGCCACCCCGATCGTGCGCGCCCGCCCCTCGCCGATCGGCGAAGGCCTGCAGGTGCTGGTCTATGCGCCGGATCGCCAGGACCTGTTCGCCCGCATCTGCGGCTATTTCGATGGCGCCGGCTTCAACATCCTCGACGCCAAGGTCCACACCACCCGCAAGGGCTATGCGCTGGACACCTTCCAGGTCACCAGCTCCGACCTCGAATCGCATCACCGCGATCTGGTGCCCCTGGTCGAGTCCAAGCTCGGCGAGGCGCTGAACGCCGAAGGCCCGCTGCCCGAACCCAAGCGCGGCCGCTTGTCGCGCCGAGTCAAGTCCTTCCCCTTCACGCCGCGCATCGCGCTGCGGCCCGACGAGCGCGCGCAGCGCTGGCTGCTCTCGATCAGCACCAGCGACCGCGCCGGCCTGCTCTATGCGATCGCCCGCGTGCTGGCCCGGCACGGCATCAATCTGCAGCTGGCCAAGATCTCGACCTTGGGCGAGCGGGTCGAGGACACCTTTCTGGTCGACGGCGCCGCGCTGCAGCAGAACAAGGCCCAGCTGCAGATCGAAACCGAGCTGCTGGACGCCGTCTCGCTGCCTTCATGAGCACCCTGCCCTCCCATGTCGTCGCGGCGCCCGAGGCGCTGGCCGAGCTGGGCCGCTTCGATGCCATCGTCGATGTGCGCACGCCGGCCGAGTTCGCCGAGGACCATCTGCCCGGCGCACTGAACTGGCCGGTGCTCAGCAACGAAGAGCGCATCGTCGTTGGCACGCTCTACAAGAGCTCGCCCTTCGAGGCCCGCAAGATCGGCGCGGCGATGGTGGCACGCAATATCGCCGCCCATCTGGATGCGCATTCGGCGCCGCTGCCCAAGAGCTGGCGGCCGCTAGTCTATTGCTGGCGCGGCGGCCAGCGGTCCGGCGCGATGACCTGGTTCCTCGGCCAGATCGGCTTCAAGGCACGCCAGCTGCAAGGCGGCTACAAGGCCTACCGGGCCCAGGTGCGCGAGGACCTGGCGCAATGGCCGGCAGCCCTGCAGCTGCAGCTGCTGTGCGGCCGCACTGGCAGCGGCAAGACGCGCTTGCTGCAGGCCTTGGCCGCCGAGGGCGCCCAGGTGCTGGATCTGGAGGCCTGCGCCGCGCATCGCGGCTCGGTGTTGGGTGGCCTGCCCGGCGAGCCCCAGCCGAGCCAGAAGCGCTTCGACAGCCTGCTATGGCTGCGCCTGCGCGCGCTCGACCCATCCAGGCCTATCTATGTCGAGAGCGAGAGCCGCAAGATCGGCCAGCTGCGCGTGCCCGAGGCCTTGCATGAGCGCATGCGCGCCAGCCCCTGCCTGTGGCTGGAGCTGCCCGAGGCCGCGCGGGTCGAACTCTTGCTGCAGGACTATGCGCATTTCCGCGCCGATCCCGAGGGCTTCTGCACCCTGATCGATGGCCTGATCACGCTGCGCGGCCGCGACACGGTGCGCGGCTGGCAGGCCCAGGCCCGCGCCGGCCACTGGGCCACGCTGTTCGCCGCGTTGATGCGCGAGCACTACGACCCCGGCTACGAGCGCTCGCTGCAGGGCCATTTTCCGCAGCTGGCCCAGGCGCGCCGGCTTGAGCTGGCCAGTGCCGAGCCGGCGGCGCTGCAAGACCTGGCACGACAGCTGCCGACCTGATCCAGGTCAAGACGGGTGCACACTCGCACTGGCACTATCGGATCCTCGATGCGAACCCAACACGCCCTGCAGGAATCGCGCCGTTTCGGCGTCAAGCCCATCCCCTTGCTGCGCCCGCTGGGCTGGCTGGCGCGCGGTCTGGCCGATCTGCGCCGCTGCCCGGGCCCCTCGCTGGCCCATGGCCTCTTGATGGCCGCCGGCGGGAGCCTGATCTTCTGGCTGGCGCGCGAGCGTTTCTGGCTGCTGGCCGGCGCCTTCAGTGGCTTTCTGCTGGTCGCCCCCATCCTGGCCACCGGGCTTTATGCGATCAGCCGTGCGCTGGAGCGTGGCGAGCGTCCCGGCTGGAGCACCGTGCTGCAGGCCTGGCGGCCGCATGACGGGCGGCTGATCCTGTTCGGCCTGCTGCTGGCCCTGGCCGGCAGCGGCTGGGTGCTGACCTCGGCCTCGCTGATCACGGTGTTCGCCCCCGGCGCCATCGCCAAGCCGCTGGACTTTCTGCGCCAGGTGGTGTTGAGCGAACAGTCGCTGCTGTTCGAGGCCTGGCTGGGGCTGGGTGCACTGCTGGCCGCACCGGTGTTCGCTTCCAGCGTGGTCGCGATCCCGATGCTGCTGGACCGCCGCGTCTCGGTGCTCGCCGCGGTATTCACCAGCTGGCGCGTCGTGCTCGAGCATCCGGCGCCGGTGGCGCTGTGGGCCCTGCTGATCATGGGGCTGACCCTGATCGGCATGCTCACGCTGATGCTGGGCCTGATCGTGATCCTGCCGCTGCTGGGCCATGCCAGCTGGCATGCCTACCGCGATCTGGTGAGCCCCAAGGACTGACGGCGATGTTCGGCTACAGCGAGGAGCAGATCGCGACCTTCGGCCTGAGCTTCGGCGTGGCCGCCTTCATGCTCTATATGGTCTTCATCATTCTGCAGCTGGCCCGCGAGTCCAAGGCCGGCAAGCTGGGTACCTTCATCCTGCTGCTGGGCCTGGGCTTTGGCCTGGTGGGCTTCGCGGCCAAGGGCGTGATCAAGTTTTTCCTCAGCGGCATCGTCGAATGAGCAATGCCAGGCTGAGCAGCCGCAGCTTCCGTCACAGCCTGTTCGAGGACGCGCAGGCGCTGATCACCGGCACCTTGTTCGTCGCGCTGGGCGTGGCCCTGTTCAAGCAGGCCGGCATGCTGACCGGCGGCACGGTGGGCATCGCCTTCCTGATCCATTACGGCAGCGGCCTGCCTTTCGGCGCGCTGTTCTTCACATTGAACCTGCCCTTCTACTGGCTGGCCTATCGCCGGCTGGGACTGGCCTTCACCGTCAAGACCGTGCTGGCGGTAAGCCTGATGTCGCTGCTGTCCGAGCTGCTGCCGCGCTGGCTGCGCTTTGCCGATCTGAACCCCTGGTTCGGCGCCATCGCCGGCGGCCTGCTGATCGGCGCCGGCATGCTGATCCTGTTTCGCCACCGAGCCAGCCTGGGCGGGCTCAATGTGCTGGTGCTGTATCTGCAGGAACGCTACGGCTGGCGTGCCGGCTATGTGCAGGCCGGGCTGGACGCGCTCATCCTGCTGGCCTCGACCGCCTTTGTGCCGGCCGACCGCATCGGCCTGTCGCTGCTGGGCATGGCGGCCATCAATGCCGCGCTGGCGGTCAATCACCGGCCCGGCCGCTATATGGCGACCTGAGGACTACAACAGGCCGCTGTACCAACGCAGTTCGAGCAGCTTGCGCGCCAGCTGATGGCTGCGGCCTTCCGGGTTGGCCAGATCGTGCAGTATGCTGAAATGGTCAAGACCTGGCACCTCCTCGCAGACCGGCACGCTGCGCGCCCCCCAGACCTGGCGCAGCAGGCCGTTCTGGCGCTTGAACTCCTCGCTCTCCTTGGCGCCGACCACGCAGTACACCGGCGTCTCGTCGGGCGCCGGAAAATTGACCGGGCTCAGGCGCCGCACCGCATCGGCATCCAGGCGCAGATCGCGCTGGAAGGACGGCGCATGGCGCAGCGGCTCCAGATCATGCAGGCCCGAGATCGACAGCACGCCCTTGACCAGATGGCGCGGCAGATCCGGTGCCACCGCCTTCCAGTCGCAACAGGCCAGCATCGCCGCAAGATGGCCGCCGGCCGAATGGCCGACCAGCACGATCTGGTTCGGATCGCCGCCATGCTCGGCCGCATGCCGCCAGACCCAGGCCAGGGCCTGCACCAGTTGCAGCGGGATGTGTTCCATGCTGACGCCGGGGCACAGCGCGTAATTCGGGATCACCACCATCGCCCCCTCGTCGGTGAAGACCGGGGCCAGGAAGGAATGATCGGCCTTGTCCAGCGCCCGCCAGTAGCCGCCGTGGATGAAGACCAGCACCGGGGCCAGCGCCGAGTGCTCGGTCTGGGCCGGGAACAGGTCCAGGCGCTCGCTGGCATGCGGGCCATAAGCCAGGTCCAGCCGGCACGCCGATTTCTCGCGCGACAGCTGCGCCGCCCGCGTCCAGCGCTCGAGGATCTGCGCGCTGTCGGCCACGCGGGCCCGGTTGTCGTACTGCGTGTCAAACCACTCGGGAGCGTGGTCGGCCATGGGGCATCCTTTGCTTGTCGTTGCGGACCGAGATGGCCACAAGTGTCCCCCAGCCCGCCCCACGCGCGCTCTCGCCGAAAACCCGCAGTGAGGCCCGGCCATGATGGCTTGTGCGATTGCTATACTTTTTGCTCGCATCGGGGGGGTAGCTCAGCTGGGAGAGCGCCGCGTTCGCAATGCGGAGGTCGGGAGTTCGATCCTCCTCCTCTCCACCACGCGAATCCTCAGGCCTTGATATTCAAGGCCTTTTTCTTTGGCTCGGCCGACTTAGATGAGATGCTTAACTCAATGTCCAAGCTCGCGTCGAGCCCGCCCTGCTGGGCGCCCCGTACGACTGAGGCGCCGGGCTGCCCAGATTCGTTCAGAACCTGTTGCAGCAGTGGCGGCCGGTGTTCCATGGTGTTCATGACAGAGTTGTCGTGATCGGCTAAGGCATCGTGAACAGCAACACCGCGTTCTCCGATGCAATAGCCATGCGCTTTGAGTCGAGCATTACGAGGCCCTTCGGGTGCGACAGGCGCCCGTTGCTGCCGAGCACAACCCCCTGCAGGCCTGGCATCCCGAGTACCGTCGTGACGGTACAGTCTGGCGTAAGCTTGCGAATCGTCTGGTTGTCCGCCACATACAGATTGCCAAGCGAATCGAACGCCATCGGTCCCACGTCGTAAAAACGCGCTGAGCTGCAGGTACCGTCAGCCGCCCCCTTGGTTCCCGCTAGGCCAGCCAACGTCGACGCGACGCCCGCTGGCGATATTTTTTCGATGGTTGTGCCGGTCGAGATATACAGATTACCGGCCGCGTCAACCGCTCCAACTCGGCCGACCTGCGGCAGAAGTGTGACCGCACCCTGTGGTGTGGTCTTCAAAATGCTCTGGATGCTGGAGGTGTAGACATTTCCGTTCGCGTCAACCGCGACACGATCGACGCCGGGGAACAGCGAGTACACGATGCCACCAGCATTGACGGTGTGAAAGCCGTGACCGAACATCTGGGCCACATACAGACGACCATTGGCATCAATGTCCACATCATCCGGTGCGTTGACACCAGTGAGCCAATCGGGCGCAGTCGCCTGACCCGGCAGCGTACTCACCGAGCCGTTCGGCGTCACCTTGCGGATCGAGCGACTGCCGGAATCGGCGACATAGATATTGCCCGCAGTGTCCGCCGCCAGGCCCATGCCTCCTGAAAGCCGTTCGCCGAAGCGTGCCAGGCTGCCGATGCTGTCAACGCTGCTCCAAGTCGGCGGTGCACCGGCGAAGGTACTGACGTCGCCAGCCGGCGTGATCTTGCGGATGCGATGCATGTCGGTATCGGCGACAAAGAGGTGCCCCATCGCATCGACCACGATACCGGATGGCCAAGCGAACTCCGCTGCACGCCCCATCCCATCGAGCAGGCCATGATTGCCGGAGCCTCCAGCCAATGTCGACACTATGCCCGTCGGCGTGATCTTGCGGACTGCGGCCCCAAGGCCTTCAACGACATAGAGGTTTCCAACTGCGTCCACAGCAATCCCCTTAGGGGCCTGAAAACGCGCCTCGACGGCGGTGCCGTCGACCATCTGTCGGTCCCCCTTCACGCCGGCTACCGTGGATACCACGCCAGCAGATGTGATCTTCCGGATTCGCCCGTTATCGGTATCGCTCACGTAGATATTTCCGGCCGCATCCACGGCCATACCTTTGGGATCAGCGAGGTCGGCGGTGACTTCGTCTACAAGCACGCTGAACTGGCCGGTCGGCGAAAGCTTGCGAATGCTGCGGTTGGCGACATAGACGTTCGACGCACCGTCGACAGCAAGCGCACTTGCCCCGCCCCCATGCGCCAGTGTCGTCACGACACCGGCCGGTGTGATCTTGCGAAGACCGGCCGAATCATCAGCAACGTAAACGTTGCCAGCACCATCGACCGCGACGCTGTGCGGCTTCCGGAATTGCGCCGCCGCACCTGTCCCGTCGCCGCTGCCCGATGCCAGCGGCGAGCCGGCCAAGGTTGTCACGCCGCCGTCAGGTCTAATTCTTCTTATCGTGGAATTGAGGTGATCGGCGACAACCATGTCGCCATTGGGTGCCATGGCGATGCCTCGGGGCTCGTTGAAGCGCGCCGCTCCAGCTCTACCGTCAGTACTGCCGAAGCCCCCGATCTGCCCCGCCAGCAGGCTCAGCCCTGTTGCTGGGATGCTGTGGAACGATAACTTCGCAGGTAGACTCTTGATGGTACGGATCCCCTGAGTTGCGACAGCACGGAAACGCTTGCCGGCGTCCCATGGTGCAGTGGCTGGTAGCGCAAGGACGGTGCCCATGGCCCATCGGATGTCCTGCCAGGTGGTCCCCTCATCCAAGCTGACCTGCCACTGCACTGCAGTCGCACCCTCTGCCGACGCAGTGAAGGACACGGCCTCCCCTGCACTGATGCTGGCGTCAGCCGGATGCACCGAGAAGGTGAAACCTGGTGTGACGGTCAGCGTGCCTACAGTACTGACGACGACACCGGCAGTGTTTGTAGCAACCGCGCGAAATCGCTTCCCTGAGTCGACCAGTGTTGTCGTGGCCAAGCTCAGCGTGGCGCCGGTAGCACCCGTGACGTTGCTCCAACTCGTACCGCCGTCAGTGCTCACCTGCCACTGCAGGGTCGGGGTCGGTGTGCCCGTCGTGGCAACCGTGAAAGCCGCGCCCGTCGGCGCTGTTGTCGCGACATCGGCAGGGGAGGTCACGAAACGAGGCTCCACCGGCGCCGGTTCCACGGTAAGCAGCGCAGGCATGCTGGTCTGCGAGCCGGCGGTATTCGTTGCGACCGCACGATACTGGCGACCATCGTCGGCCTTCGTCGTTGCCGCGATAGCATAGCTACCGGCGACGGCCCCCGGCAGATCGGTCCATGCACTGCCACCATTGGTACTGACCTGCCACTGAATCGCCGGTGCCGGGTTGCCGTTGGCCATCGCGCTGAACATGGCGCTACGGCCGGCAGTGACCGAGGTGTTAGCCGGCTGTGTGGTGAAGAACGGCACGGCGGGTGCCGCCTGCACTGTCAGCAAAGCAGCATCGCTGGCGATGCTGCTCGCAGCATTGCGGACGACAACGCGATAGCGCTTGCCGTTGTCGGGCACGGCGACTGCGGTGACATTCAAGGTCGCGCTTGTGGCTGTGTCGATATGGACCCAATGAATTCCGTTGTCAATGCTCACCTGCCATTGGTAGGTTAGCGACGTACCAGTGGCCGTCACCGAGAAGTTGGCCGACTGCCCCTCGGTCAAGGCAATGGCAGGCGGCTGCACGATGATCGTTGGGGCGATGACTAGCGTCATGCTGGTCAGCACGACGGCCGAACTCGTAACCGAGTTAGTGCTACCGGTGACTACGACGCGGTATTGCGTACCCGTCATTGAAGTAACCGTCGCTGATGTCGTGTAGGTCGCTGATGTCGCTCCAGCGATGTCGGTGAACGATCCTCCGGCAGATTTGATCTGCCATTGATATCCGACTGCGTTGACCGCAGTCACTCCAAATGTTGCTGCGCTGCCTTCTATGACAGTCTGGTCGGAGGGCTGGCCCACGATGGCAGCCGCAGCGGGCGGAGGTGTGCTGGTGTTAGGCTCGCCCCCACCACCGCCGCCGCAGCCGGCCAATATATTGATGGACAGGCACGCCTGTGCTATGAGCTGCCAAAAACGCATTCACCCCCCCTCGGGCCAAACATGATCTCGCCACCCTGGAGGGCATGCGGTCACTTCGTGTGGTCGCTACTGTGCCCGAAATAACTTAAAGAGATTAGATGCCACGCCACCTATTTTGGGGGATGCCTTGGTATTGGCGGCTTTTCAGCTTCGGCCAAATCGTGGCAAGCCTCATCCAGCTCGGCTTTCCTCGCCGCAATTTTCGTCGCGTCTTCCGTGCGCTGCGATTCGGCAAGACTCCTGTTGGGCTGCGGAGCCCGAATATGAGCATCCCGCTCTCGGCCAGTGACGCATCGCGGTGCATCGGGCCTTGTTCGCAGCAAAGGTCTTTTTGAGGCCTGCGATCACATGGCTGCAGCCAGAGCTAGCAATGACGCGATCTGGTCGCGAGTTCGAGGCGACCGATCCATTGGCTCCGAACCATCCCAAGATAACTGGCTAGGTAAGAGGTGGCTCCCTTGAAGCGCGCCATCCAGTTTTTGAGTCGACCATGATAAGCGTTGACGTTCTGAAAATACCACGGCCCCTGTGCTCGCGAACCCTTGGACATATTGAGCACATGGCGCTCGATGTCGAGCTTGCGTGCGACGGCCACCAACCCGCCACCGCCGTCCGAGCGCAGGATGGAGTCGCTGGCGAGCAGTGGCGCCAGAACGGCAAGCTCGTGCGCCTTGTCCGCCACTTCCAAGATGAAGTCCATGCTCAATCCCGAGCGGTCGCGCGCCACCAGCACAGGCACCTGCTCATCAGACAAGCCTCGCTTGGCGGCACTGCCGCCGCGCCGACGCCGGGCGCGCCCCTTGACTTGCTGCCCCTTGTACAAGCGCAGGAAAAAGGTTTCGTCCGCCTCGATCACGCCGAGCAGAGCATGCGCCTTGACGTCTTTTGGCAGTTGCAGAAAACGGTGACGCCAGCGAAACGCGAAGCTTGGCGCGACATCCAACCACTGCGCCGTCTGGTGCACGCTCAGCCCCTCGGCGCAACACCTGTGCCTGAGTCAGCCACTTGGCCTTTTGACGCAGTCGCGCTAGCGGTGTGCCGGTCAAGGCGTTGAACACCTTGGCGCAGTTGCGGCACTTATAGCGCTGCAACTCGCTGGCCTAGTCACAGACCCGACTCCCGATACATCGGGCACGGCAGATTCCTCGCAAGATTGCGCTCGAATCTCAGCTTTCCAGTGCCGGCATCAATCCGAAACAATCTGATTACCCTTGAATCGTCGGGCAAGAGGGTATCTGCGTAGAGATAGCGGCCCGACACATCGACGCTGACACAGGAGGCAACCGGGAAACCATTGTCAATGTCAGGCTGCAGGCGCGATGGCAATCCCGTGACCGGATCGATCGACATCGCGGTCAGCGACCCGAAAACCATGGGCATCGTCGGCCCATGGTCGAAATGGCCCGCACTGTTGACATACAAATAACGCCCGGATGGATGCAAGGCCAGTGCCTGGGAGTTCTTCCCCAGATCACCGGTCGAGCCGATTGAAGTAAGGCGCCCCGACTCGGCATCCACCGACATGGTGGCAATCGAGCCAGGCAACCAGTCGATCCCCGACACCCCTCCCTGCAATACATAGAGGAAGCGGCCCGAGGGATGTAGTTTCATCTCCATCCGCGGCGGGTCCGTGAAAGGCCGGGCTGTCTGAACCCAGGTCAGGGTCCCATCGACCGCACTGATGCGCAGCACCTCGATGTGACCCGTGGGAGACTGCACGTACAGGAAGCGCCCGGCTGGATCGACGATACCGTCACGCCCCTCCCACAGCGTGGAGGTGATTTCGCCGACCTGCTTCAGAGTGCCGGCCAAGGGATCTGCCTTGAACGAGCGGATCTTCCCGTTCCTGGTCGGGGAATAGGCGTACTTTCCTGAGGGATGGGCCGTAATACCGGTCGGCCGGTCCAAGTTCATGATCTCGGTCACCATCCGACCCAGCCGGCCAGTTTGGGGATCCAGGGTTACCATGTCCAATGAGCCCGAGTACGGCACGCCTGTATCGCCGTTCGCAGCAAACACCAGCGCCCCGTCTGCCGAGAAGGATGCACCTTTCGGATCTCTGCCACTGGAAAAGGATATGGAACCATTGCCACTCGAGTGAGCGAATGTGCCGGTCGCCGGATCCATATCGAGCATACCCAGCCCGCCAAAGATGGAAGGGTAGTATGCGAACATTCCGCCGACAGGCTCGCATTGCACGACAGGAGCCGCGACGTCAGCCGCAGATATTGCGCCTGTTCCGTCAATCACCTCACAGTTCATCATCGGCCGGCGCGGCTGCGCCTTCACGGTGATCCGGTAAGCCGAACCGCTGGCAAGCGGACCTTTGAACTCGAAAGCGCCATCGCCGCGCACCTCGAGATCCTCGGCGCCATTCAGTTGGAGGCTGAGCGATGGCGCCCAAAGCCCACGCACCACCCCTCCGACCTTGTATGCGTTCGTGGAGCATGACACCGTGACGCCGCTCACATCCGCGTCGGTGACCGGTCCGACGGCCGTATCTGCATTGACGGTACAGGTCTGGGACGGGTTTGATGGCTGCGTCCGCACCGTGACGGCATAACGAGCGCCACTGGCAACCGGCGTACGGAACTGAAAGCGCCCGGTGCGGTCGGGAACGGTCTCGTCGCCGCCATTGTTGCGCAGCACAAGGCCGCTTCCTTGGAGCCCTCGAATCTGACCGGCGACAGTGAAGCTGCGATCCGTGCACACCACGCGGACTGTGTCGACATTGGCTGACGAAGGCCCTGCGGTACCGACGCCATTGACCACGCTGCAGGCCTGGCTGGGTGAGGACGGCTGCTGTAGAACCGTGACGGCATAGCCCGCACTCGCGGATACAGGCGCTGCGAACGTGGCAGACCCGTTGCCGCTGACAGCGAGGTCGTCCGCTGCATTGTTCCGCAGAACGAGGCCTGTGCCGGTTAGGCCAGCGACCTGAACAGTCACGGCATAGTGGTTGGTCGCGCACTGGACCCGCAGGTCGCCGATCTCCAGTGCAACCACAGTGCCCGACGCCGTACCGCTGCCGAGCGAACAGGTCTGCGCCGGTGACTGCGGTTGAGATTTCACTTGAACCTGATAGGTCGAGCCGCTGGGCAATTGGTCGGGAAACCGAAAGTCGCCATCCGAAGCGAGCGGCAGGGTCGTCGTCCCGTTGAGTTGGAGGGCAAGGCCTTGCCCCTTCAATCCGATGACCGTGCCGCCAATACCATAGTGATTGACGCCACATTGGATCAGTGCTTGGCGACTGTCGGCGCCGCTCACCTGGCCCCGTGCAAGGTCCGAGGTGATAGAGCAGGTCTGGGCGGGTAAGGCCGGGTGAGCATGCACCGCAACCGAATACAACGTCCCATCAGCCAGTTTCTGCGGAAACGCGAAGATGCCATCGCTTCGGATGCTGAGTAGCTGGCTGCCATTGAGCGCTACGACCAACTCCCCGCCGGCCAAGCCACTGACCGAGCCACCTACAGCGTAGCTTCCTATCGTCGTTGGAGGGGGTGTGATTGCCGGGGCATTGCCCGAGTCGGCACCACCACCACCACCACCACCACCACCACCACCACACGCGCTGAGCATGACGAAAACAAGCGCCGCACAGCGACGTTGCACGTTCGTTAAAAGCATGGAAACTCCCTGAGTTTGGCCTCTATGAGCGCACGGACACGGGGTCGCGCACTATTGCCGCGCCTGCCAATGGCGCGGAAACGGGTGGGCAGTTTAGGGCTTAGTGAGTCCCAGGCCAGTAGGCCCTTCCCTGACAAGGAGCGCCGACGAGCGCGCTCAGCATCATGGCGGAAAGATCGATATGCAGACCGGTTCGTGCGCGATGACGGGAAAACGGGCAACGTTGGCCATGTCTGCGGCGCGATGCTGGCTCATGGCCGAGCGGCACGGCACAGACCAGGCCCCCTGCATCGCGACTCCACAGAAAGACTCGGATGATCGATGGCGCCTATTTCGAGCGACTGATGGCGCGCCCATCGGTGCGATATGTCATCGCCGAAGCCAGGCCTTGTTCCCAGTACCACCCGCCGCGCCAAGCGGACCCGGCACGCTTCCTGACGAACGACCGATCAGCCGAACGGCGGTCGGCAAAAAAAGCCCGACGGCCTCAGAAGGCCGTCGGGCAAAACGCGCGGGTCGTGAAGAACAAACGCCCGGCAACTGCAAGGTAAAAAGGGAGGCGCGGCGCTCAGTGCGAGCCGTAGGCGCCGGGATCGAACTCGTCATCGTCGATCTCAAGATCGCGCGGGCGAGCCAGCAAGGCCGCCATCGCGCGCCGGCGATCCGCGCCCGAGCTCACCGCCCGGTCCAGGATGGGCGCGAGCTGCGGGTCGCTGCGGATGCGCAAGCGGGCCTGGCGCACGGCGGCCATGAACTGCGGCTGCTTGGCAAACACATCCAGATAGTCCCAGTGGCGTTCGGGAAACTCGCGCCACCAGGCGATGATGCTGTCAGGGTCGTTCAGATTGAGATTCATGGTGATGCTCTCGCTCGCTCGGGTTTGCTGGCGAGATGGCCCTCGCTCAATACTGTGTAAATATACAGTATTTAGTGAGGCTGGCAAGCGTTTGCAGAGCGCACGGCCGTTGCATCAGCACCACCGGATCGGCGGGCGAATTCAATAACGGGAATCATTCTCAATTAAGATTGCACCTCTTGCGGTCTCGCTGCGCGCGACCGCCCGCCCGACGCGCCAGCCATCGCCAGCCACGGAAGTCCCCCGACAGCGGATGCGCCTGCCCAGGCAGCGCGCCCGCCCTCGTTGCCCGCCCCTGATTCCCGCTGGAGTTGTCCGCTGATGAGCCCCCAGAAGTCCTGGCGTCCCCACGCCATCGCCCGCGCCACTGCGCTGCTTTTGCTGCCGTCCGCGCTGTGGGCGCAGAACAGCCCCGCCCCCGAGTCCGCCGAGGCCTTGCCGACGGTGCGGGTCAAGGCTGCGGCCGACAAGGAAAGCGCCGGCGGGCCGGTCAACGGTTATGTCGCCAAGCGCAGCGCCACCGCCACCAAGACCGACACCCCGCTCAACGAGGTGCCGCAGTCGATCTCGGTGATCAGCGCCGACCAGATCCGCGACCAGAGCTCGCAGACCATGCAGGAGGTGCTGCGCTACAGCGCCGGCGTGCGCTCCGAGATGTACGGCCTGGACAACCGCGGCGACTGGTTCTCGCTGCGCGGCGGCAGCGAGGGCTCGACCCTGCTGGACGGCCTGCGCCTGCCGCTGAGCGGCTGGTGGGGCGTGGTGCGCAACGAGCCCTATGCCTTCGAGCGTATCGAGGTACTGCGCGGCCCGGCCTCGGTGATCGCCGGCCAGAATGGCCCCGGTGGCGTCGTCAACCTGGTGTCCAAGCGGCCGCAGGCCGAGAGCCTCCGCGAGCTCGGCGTCCAGCTCGGCAATAACGGCCACAAGCAGATCTACGCCGATCTGGGCGGCGTGCTGAACAGCGACGCCAGCCTGCTCTACCGGGTGGTCGGCCTGGTCAAGGACAGCGGCACCCAGGTCGACCATGCCTATGACGAGCGCCAGTTTTTCGCGCCCTCGCTGAGCTGGACACCGTTCGCCGGCGCCAAGCTGAGCGTCTACGGCGAGTTCCAGAAGGACAAGACGGGCAACACCAATGCCTTCTTCCCGATAGACGGCACGCTGCGCCCGGGACCGCAGGGCTATCTGTCGCCCTCGGTCTTCATCGGGGAGCCCGATTGGGACCGCTACGGCGGCGAACGCAAGCGCCTGGGCTACGAGTGGGAGCAGCGTCTGAACGAGCAATGGAAGCTGACGCACCGGCTCCGCCATGACCGCATCGACGGCCAGATGCGCACGATGTATGCGAACTGGTGGGAAGGCTACTTCGATGCCGACGGCAAGGCCAACCCGAACGGCCAGTACCTGAAACGCACCTGGTCTGCCAACGACGACAGCAACCGCATCACCAACAGCGACCTGCTGCTGGAAGGCCGGCTGCAGTTCGGCGCCATCCAGCACACCGTGCTGCTGGGCGTCGACGCGATGCGCTCGCGCAGCGGCCACAAGTCCTGGGATGGCGCAGCCACGGCGCTGAATGTCTACAAGCCGGTCTATGGCAGCTTCCCGCTGCCGGCGCTGTCCGCTGTCAATGCCGACATCAGCCGTGTCAGCCAGACCGGGCTGCTCGTGCAGGACCAGATCAAGTTCGGCCCGCAGTGGGTGCTGGTAGCCGGCCTGCGCCACGACCAGGTCAAGAGCGGCGATGCCCGTGATTCCGCCACCTCGAAGAACCTGGGCCTGGTGCACCTGATGGATGGCGGCTGGTCGCCCTATGCCAGCTATGCCGAGTCCTTCGAGCCGGTGGCGGGCAAGGACTTCGAGGGCAAGGCCTTCAGGCCCAAGCAGGGCAAGCAGATCGAGTTGGGCCTCAAATGGGCGCCGGTCAACCGCAACATCACGGCCGCTGCGGCCATCTACGAGCTGCGCGAAACCAACCGCCTGACCAATGACCCGGACCCTGCTCATGTCGGTTTCTCGGTGCAGCGCGGCGAGGTCACGGTCAAGGGCCTGGAGCTGGAGCTCAACGCCAGCCTGCGCCAGTGGGATCTGCTGGCCAGCTACACCTATATGGACGCCTACCAGTCCAAGGTCGAAGGCAGCGACCGGGCCTATCTGGGCAAGCAGCTCAGCAGCATTCCCAAGCACAGCGCCTCGGTCTGGGCCACGCACCGGCTCGACGCCTATGGCCTGGCCGGCTTCAAGGCCGGCGTCGGGCTGCGCCATGTGGGCAAGACCGCGGACGGCGCCGACATCACCAGCGTGCCCTCGACAAACCTGCTGGACCTGATGCTGTCCTGGGACCGGGGCCCCTGGCATGCCGCGCTCAATATCAGCAATGCCACCGACAAGACCTATATCGCCTCCTGCCTGGAGCGGGGCGACTGCTGGTTCGGCAGCCAGCGCAAGCTGGTGGGCTCGCTGGCCTACCGCTGGTAAGCGACGGCGACACGCGATGAGCAGCACCCCATTCACCCCTCCGTCCCGCCTGCACGTCGTCGCCCGCATCGCGGCGGCGATGCTGGGCGGCTATGCCTTCTGCTGGGGCTTTGTCGCGCTGTTCATCGCATCGATGTTCGCGGCCGGCATGCCTTTCCACGATGCCGAGTCGCTCAGCTATATGCTGGCCTTCCTCCACTTCCTCGGGGTGTTTCTGTGGGCCGTCGCGGCCCGCAGCCTGGCCCGCGTCTGGGGTGTGCTGGCGGGTGGCGGCGCGCTGATGACTGCGGCGGCCTGGCTGATCCAGCGCGCGCTGCTCTGAATCCCTGACCCAAGGAGTAAGACCCGTGTTCCAGAACTTCCGGCTCACCATGGCCTGGCTGCACACCTGGTTCGGCCTGGTGCTGGGCTTTGTGCTGATGGTGGTGTTCTTCTTCGGCTCGCTGTCGGTGTTCGATCGCGAGATCGACCGCTGGGCGATTCCCGAATCGCGCTTCGCGCCGCAACCGATGCCTTCGTTCGACCGGGTGCTGCAACCGGTGTTCAAGGCCATGACCAAGCCCGACGAGGCCAATATCGAGGCCGCGCGCGAGCGCGTCAACGGTCCGATGGCCGACAGCTTCCCGGTCATCAACAGCTGGGGCGCCTACACCACGCACCGCGACCCGGTGCTCAGCGTCTTCACCAGCTTTGTGCTGCCCAATGCCAAGCAGGCCGACGATGTGGTCTGGGGCAGCCTGACCATCGATCCGCGCGACGGCCGCCCACTGCCGCAAGACCACCTGAAGATCGGCAGCCAGTTCTTCTACCCGCTGCACTACAGCCTGAACCTGCACTGGAAGAACCTCGGCACCTGGATCGTCGGCTTCGCCGCCCTGATCATGCTGGTGGCCCTGGTCAGCGGCGTCGTGATGCACCGCAAGATCTTCCGCGAGCTGTTCACCTTCCGGCCGAAAAAGCACACCCAGCGCAGCGCGCTGGACCTGCACAACCTGACCGGCGTCGTCGCCCTGCCCTTTCACTTCATCTTCGCGCTGTCGGGGCTGGTGATCTTCGGCGGCATCTATTTCCCGGTCACCCACACCCAGCTGGAGCCGCTGCACGAGCTGCATGAGCAGCACGAGGCAATGGAAACCGGTCTGCCGGCCCAGCGCGCCGGCCAGCCGGCGGCGTTGGCCTCGGTCGACGCGATGGTGGCCGAGGCCCAGCGCCGCTGGGCCGCCAAGGGCATGGCCGGCGAGGTCGGCTTTCTGAGCGTGCAGCATGTCGGCGACGCCAATGCCTATGTCAGCATCTACCGCGCCGGCACCGACCGGGTCACGCTGACCGGCGAGGGCATGCACTTCAAGGGCAGCAGCGGCGCGCTGATCCGCGAGGATCCCCCGGTCACCGCGGTGGCCGGCATCAACAACTTCCTGACCGGCCTGCATCTGCAGCACTTCCGCCACTGGCTGCTGCGCTGGCTTTATGTGCTGGGCGGGCTGTCGGGCTGCGTCTGCATCGCGACGGGCTTCATCTTCTTCGTCGAGAAGCGCAAGCGCCAGCATGCCAAGCAAGGGCTCAGCGGCGCGCGCTGGGTCGATGCGCTGGCCGTCACCACGGTGACCGGCATGCTGATCGCCACCATGGCCGTGCTGATCGCCAACCGTCTGCTGCCCGGCGATCTGCCGGCGCGCGGCGACTGGGAGCAGTACGGCTTCTGGGGCGCCTGGCTGCTGGCTTTTGCCCATGCGCTGTGGCGCACGGCGCCGGTGTCCGAGGGCCGCATCGCACCGGCCTGGGGCGAGCAGTGCTGGGCGGTGGCCGCCCTGGCGATCACTGCCGTGCTGCTGAACTGGGCTAGCACCGGCGATCATCTGCTGAGCACCTTGGGCCGCGCCTACTGGCCGGTGGCCGGCGTCGATCTGGCGCTGCTGGCCAGCGCCGCGCTGGCCGTGCTGGCGGCGCGCCGGCTCGGCCGA
>NZ_JAQOWX010000319.1:0-306 GCF_028462495.1 Paucibacter sp. XJ19-41 | reverse complement strand
GGTCGTATGCGGTATTAGCTGCTCTTTCGAGCAGTTATCCCCCACAACTGGGCACGTTCCGATATATTACTCACCCGTTCGCCACTCGTCAGCTTAACCTGTTACCGTTCGACTTGCATGTGTAAGGCATGCCGCCAGCGTTCAATCTGAGCCAGGATCAAACTCTACAGTTCGATCTTGATTTACTCAACGGAATCGACTTAAACCATTTGCATAGTTCAAATCTATTTTCCGTGAGCGTTTAAAGTCCAAGAGACTTGATACTCGTCACCGAGCATCAAAACTCACCTTCAAACGCCCACGCTT
>NZ_JAQOWX010000318.1:0-310 GCF_028462495.1 Paucibacter sp. XJ19-41 | reverse complement strand
CGGGTGTTCGACGGTGCAGCGGCGCAGCCTCATCGCCTGGGGTGTAGCGCGCTGGTGGATGCGCTGCAATGCCTCTTCGTAGAGATGGCGACTGAGCGTGCGCCGTGGGGCCTGCGTGCAGCGCGCCTTCATCGCGCAAGCGCCGCAATCGCCGGGCTGCGCTGCATAGATCACGACCTTACCCGCCCGATGCAACTGCTTGCGCTGCAGCAGTTTGTCTGCCGGGCAGACGTAGGCGTCAGCCTGTGCGTCGTAGGTGAAGCGGCCTTGGTCGAACAAGTCCCCCTCGCCCTGGTTGTTGACCGCGCGC
>NZ_JAQOWX010000317.1:0-325 GCF_028462495.1 Paucibacter sp. XJ19-41 | reverse complement strand
GCGTGGCCAGCAGGAACTCAGACAGTCTCGGCATAGCGGGGCGCATTCAAGCTGACGGCGGCCGCGGCCTCGGCCTCGGCCGAGATGTCCACCACCTGGCCGTCGATCACATGCACATTGCGTTGGGCGCGAGCGGCCAGCTGGGGGTCGTGGGTCACCATCACGATGGTGGCGCCCTCGCGGTGCAGCTCCTCCAGCAGCTCCATCACGCTGCGGGCCATCTGGCTGTCGAGGTTGCCGGTCGGCTCATCCGCCAGCAGCAGGCGCGGGCCGCCGGCCAGCGCGCGGGCGATGGCCACGCGCTGCTGCTGGCCGCCCGACAGCT
>NZ_JAQOWX010000316.1:0-329 GCF_028462495.1 Paucibacter sp. XJ19-41 | reverse complement strand
GCGGGCCAGGTGGTCTACACGGCCAGCAGCACCGACGCAGGCGACATCGCCACGGGCAGCACCAGCTACAGCCTGAAGGCGGCGGGCGACCATGCGGCCTTCAGCATCAACGCCAGCACCGGCGCGGTGAGCCTGACGGGCAACCCCGACTACGAGACCAAGAGCAGCTACAGCTTCACCGTGGTGGCCACCGATGCGGCGGGCAATGCCAGCGAGCAGGCGGTGACGCTGGCCATCAACGACCTCGTCGATGAGACCGCGCCCAGCGTTGCGAGCATTGCGATCAGTGGCGCCACCGGCGTGCTCAACAGCACGCTCAACGCCGGCGA
>NZ_JAQOWX010000315.1:0-334 GCF_028462495.1 Paucibacter sp. XJ19-41 | reverse complement strand
GGTGGATCGCAAGGCCTTGCCGGCGCCGGAGCTTCTGGATCGGGGAGATGCGGCGCGGGAGATGCCGCAAGGCGAGGCGGAGGAGGTGCTGGCGGCCGTGTGGGCGCAGGTGCTGGGGCTGGGCAGCGTGGGGAGGCACGAGAACTTCTTCGAGCTGGGGGGCGACTCGATCCTGAGCTTGCAGATCGTGGCGCGGGCGCGGGCAGCGGGGTGGAAGGTGAGTCCGCGCCAGCTGTTCGAGCGCCAGACAGTGGCCGAGCTGGCGGCGGTGGCTCAACGAAGCGCGCAAGCAGCGATGCGCAGCGATGCCGCTGCTCTCGATGAGGCACCGGGA
>NZ_JAQOWX010000314.1:0-347 GCF_028462495.1 Paucibacter sp. XJ19-41 | reverse complement strand
GCTGCGCCAGGCGGCGGCTGCGCGCCTCAGCGGCCGCGCCATCCAAAAGATCGGCGGCGGCCGGCGCCTCGAAGCCGACCCTGGCCTTGTCGCGCGCCAGCAGCGCCAGCTGGCCCAGCGACTCGGCCTCGCGCTCACCGATGGCCAGCAGCTGCTCGCAGCTGCGCAGGCTCAGGTATTGCCGGGCCACTTCGGCCGCCAGGCTGACACGGGCCTGGTGCCAGTCCAGCTCGCTGGCGGCGGCCCGTTCGCCGGCGGCCTGGGCCTGCTGGCGCACGCGGGCAAACAGATCGAGCTCCCAGCTCGCGTCCAGGCCCAGGCTGGCCTGGCCGCGCGCCGGCTCGTTC
>NZ_JAQOWX010000313.1:0-350 GCF_028462495.1 Paucibacter sp. XJ19-41 | reverse complement strand
GCTGGCCCGCCGCATGGGCCTGGGCCAGTCGGTGGCGCTGCGCGTGCTGCCCGCCGCGGTCGACGTGGCCGCCGGTCCCTTCACCGTCGGCTGGTGGCGGCCGGTCGTGCTGCTGCCGGCCGGCCTGCTGACGGGTCTGCCGGCGCCGCTGCTGGAGGCCTTGCTGGCGCACGAGCTGGCCCATGTGCGGCGCTGGGACTATCTGGCCCATCTGCTGCAGAAGGTGGTGGAGGCCTTGCTGTTCTTCCACCCCGTCATCTGGTGGCTGTCGCGCCGGCTGCGGATCGAGCGCGAGCTGGTGGCCGACGCGCTGGCGGCCGAGCAGCTCGGCGCGCCGCGCCAGCTGGCCG
>NZ_JAQOWX010000312.1:0-368 GCF_028462495.1 Paucibacter sp. XJ19-41 | reverse complement strand
GCCAGCGGCGTGCCGCCGCCGCCGGGCAGGCCGGAGAGCGAGCGGCGCGCGCGGACCAGCGAGCGCGTCGGCGCCAGCAGGACCTCGGCGCCCTCGCCGCGAAAGGCGATCAGCGCGACCCGGTCGCGCCGCACATAGCAATCGGCCAGCAGCAGCTCGACCGCGCCCTTGGCCTCGGCCAGCCGGTTCAGCGCCTGCGAGCCCGAGGCATCGACGACAAAGACCGTGGTCGTCTCGTTCGGGCGGCGATAGCGCTTGATGTGGAAGTCATCGCGACGCAGCAGTAGCCGAGCCGGCGAGGCACCCAGCCCCAGCTGCTCGCGCTCCACCAAGCGCAGCCGCTGCCAGGGGATGGCCGCCCGCATCGT
>NZ_JAQOWX010000311.1:0-381 GCF_028462495.1 Paucibacter sp. XJ19-41 | reverse complement strand
CGGCGCGGCTGGGCGGCCAGCCTGGCGCCGGCCAGCCTCGGGCTGGTGATGCATCTGATGCAGGCCTCCGAGCCCGCCAGCGCCGCCGCGACCTTGAGGGTGCCGTCCAGCGCGCCGAGCTGGATGGAGTCGCTGCGCCAGTTCGCGCTGCGCATGCTGGCGCGCCCGGGCAGCCCGCCGCTGACGCTCAGCGCTCTGCAGCAGCATCTGCTGGACCACAGCCTGCAGACCCTGGCCGAGACCGGCCGCCTGCCGCAGACCCATGCCGGCTGGCAGGCGCTGTGGCAGCAGGGCTGGCAGCGCCTGCAGCAGGACGACGCCGGGCCGGCCGCTGCCGCGACCGAGCCCGCGCCGGACTGGGGCAGCCAGCTCGACGCCTTG
>NZ_JAQOWX010000310.1:0-382 GCF_028462495.1 Paucibacter sp. XJ19-41 | reverse complement strand
GCTCTGCGCCGGTCGGGCCGCCGCACCGCGACGACCGGCCCCTGCGCCGCCATTTGGGGTGTGCGCTCCGGCCAGGCTGGCCAGCAGGCCGGGCGGTATCGCAGCCTGGGCGGCCGTGATCATCTGTTCCTGCAGGGCAGCCTGAGCCTGCTGCTCGCCGTCGCTGGGCTCGGGCGGCGAGGCGTCGGCGGCACTGGGCTCGGGCTCTGGCTCGGGCGGTGCCGATGACTCGGGCGCGGACTCCGGTGTTGATTCGGCCTCGGCCTCAGGCTCAGCCTGCGACTGTGGCAAGGCCCGCGCACGCGGCGCCAGCACCAGCCGGGCGGCCAGCTCGGCATCGGCCTGGCTCACTTCGTCCCGCCCGGCGATGGCCGCCGCCGCG
>NZ_JAQOWX010000031.1:0-47837 GCF_028462495.1 Paucibacter sp. XJ19-41 | reverse complement strand
CGGCCGGCGTGGGCGCCGCCGCATTGCCCTCGGTCGCTGCCGCAGGCTTGGCCGCCGGCCCGGCGGGTGCGGCCGATGCAGGCCCGGCGCCCAGTTCCGCCCCGCGCGTGCGCAGATTCGCCTCGGTGCCGGACAGGAACTCGCCGATCACCAGGTCCGGCCGGAAGGCGGAGCGGATGATGCGCGGGGTGATGGACAGCACGATCTCCGACTTCTGGTAGTCGTTGTTGGTGTTGCCGAACAGCGTGCCGCCCAGGCCCGGTGTGTTCACCAGGCCCGGCAGGCCGGTGAGGGTGCGCCTGTCCTCATCGTTGATCAGGCCGGCCAGCACCTGGTTCTCGCCGTCGCGCAGGCGCAGCACGGTGTTGGCATTGCGGGTGCCGATCTCGTAGGCGATGGAGCCGCCCTTGGTCTGCACCTGGCGCAGGATGTTGCTGACCTCCAGCCCCACCTTGATGGCCACCTCGCCGTCGGGGGAAACGGTGGGCTCCACCTCCAGCTTCAGGCCTACCTCCACATACTGCACGGTCTCGGCCACGAAGCCGGTGGAGGTGGAGGTGGAGGTGATGTTGGGCACGCGCTGGCCGACCTGGATCTTGGCCTTCTCTCGGTTGCGCGAGCGGATGCGGGGATTGGCCAGCACATTCACATCGGAGTTGGTCTGGGTGGCCTGCAGACCCACGTTGACGCCGGTCACGGAGGTGGTGGAACCGCGCAGATGGCGCAGATCGCTGAGCGAGAGCTGCGCGCCGCTGGCCGCCGTCATCGGCGCCAGCGCCACCTGCGACGGGTATTGCACCCCCATCTGGATCAGGCGCGAGCGCTTCACCTCCAGGATTTCCACGTCCAGCATCACCTCGGCCTCGGGCTGGTCATGCAGGGCCACCACCTTCTCGGCCAGCTCGATGGCCTCGGGCGAGTCGCGCATCACGATCATGTTCTGCTTCTCATCCACCACCAGATCCTTGGCCTTGAGCAGGGTCTTGAGGCTGTTGGCCACCGTCTTGGTGTCGGAGGAGGAGAGCACAAAGGCTTTGACCGTGAGCTGCTGGTACTCGCGCACCTTGGCCGGCGTGTTGGGGAAGATCAGCACCGAATTGGCGTCCAGCACGCGCTGCTCCAGCTGATTGGTCAGCAGCGCCAGCGCGAGCGCGTCGGCGATCGTGCTGTGGCGCAGGAACAGGGTGGTGCGCTGATCGCCGCGCACATCCTTGTCCAGCACGAAGTTCAAGCCGGAAGAGCGCGACAGCACCTCGAACACCTGCTTGAGCTGGGCGTCACGGAACTCCAGCGAGATCGGGCGGCGAAAGGCTTCGGCCAGCTTGGCGTCGGCCGTGGTCTTGGGTTTGTTCTTCTGCTCCAGCAGCTGTGCCTGCAGGGCCAGCGCCTGGGCATGTTGCGGCCGGTCGATGAGTACGCTGCGCAGGCCGGCAAGGGCCAGGGTGGTGCTGCCCTGGGCGGCATCGGCGCGGGCGCGTGCCATCGATTCGGCGACGCGCTGCTCGCGCTCCACCTCCACCAGGCCTTCGCGGGCGCGGCTATTGTCCGGGTCTAGGTTCAGAGCGCGCTGGTAGAGGGCCCGTGCCTCGTTGCCGCGCTGCACATCGGGGCGCAGCTTTTCGGCCTGGTCCAGCCACTGCTGCACCGACTTGTCGCGCGCCGTCAGGTAGGCGATGCGGTAGCGCGCATTGGTGGGTTCATCCCGCAGCGCCTGCTGGTACTGGCTGAGCGCGTCTTCCATGCGATTCGCCTTGAGCAGGTCCTCGGCGCTGCGGAAGTTCTTTTCTGCAGCGCAGCCGGCCAGCACCAGCAGCGCGGCCAGCAGGCCCAGCGAGGGCGCCAGCAATCTCTGTTTCAGGGTCCTAGTCATGGAAGCCTGCCCCGATCTGCAGCGTCTGTTGTTCATTGAGTGGCACATAGACCAAGGTCATTTGCGTGGCCGTGATGGCCCGCACCAGATAGTCGTCCGACAGCCGCTGGCCCACAGTGGCAATAAAGTTCTGCTCGCCCTTGGCCAGATAGACCTCCCACTGGCCGCGCTCGAATTTCTTGCCGATCACCGTGAAGGGCAGGGCGGGTGCGACCGGCTTGGGCGGCTCGACCGGCGGGAGTTGCGTCTGCGGGGGCTGGGGCACCGGCGCTACGGTGGCCGGGAATACATCGGCGCCGGGGCGCTGGTAGTCGTCGCGTGGCCGTAAGGTCTGGATCTCGGACGGGCTGGTACCGGTGCTGGTCGGGCTCTGCGCGGGCTGCGCCGAACTTGGCGGCGCCGGCCGCTCCACCGCGCCGCTGATGGCCAGGGCGGGCGGCGAGGCCCGCAGCCGGTCCCAGGCCACCGCCACAGCGCTGGCAGCGAGCAGGCCGAACAGCAGAAACTTGCGAGTGCTCGGGCTCATGGCGTGGCGGGCAGGCGCTGCAGCAGCACCAGATGGGCGGTGGTCTCGACCAGGGGGCTGCTGCCCTGCTCGCGCTTCATGTCCAGCTTGAGTAGGGCCAGGCTGGGGTAGTCCGCCATCAGGCCGAAGACAAAATGCCGCACCGCCGGATAGGGCCCGGTCATGGGCAGGGTGATGGCCACGCGCCGGAAGCGACCGTTCAGGTCGATCTCATGCTTGTAGTCCACTTTATTGAATTGCAGGCCCGCGATGGAGCCCTGGGACCAGAGCTGGCGCATCAATAAAGCCAGGTCCTCGTCGCTGGCCAGGCTGGCCTCGAAGGCGGCGAGCTGTTCGGCGCTGCTCACCGTGCGCGGCGGCGCCGAAGCGAGGGGCGCCTTGGCCGCCTCCTCCAGCCGCTGGCGCTCCTGCGACAGGCCGCGCTCGACCAGCGGCAGCAGCAACAGCCACTGCAGCAGCACCAGCAGTCCCAGCAGGGTCAGCCCCAGGGTCCAGCGGTCCAGCCGGCCTAGCAGCAGTTGCAGGCGCAGCGGCCAGTTGTTGAGCGCGCGGGCCTGGCTCATGGCATCACGCTCCAGCGCAGCTCGAAACTGGCCTGGCTGCGTAAGCCGGCCGGCGTCATCACCAGTTCCTGGCGCAGTGGCGCGGCTTGTTCGAAGGGCGCCGTGCGGGCTAGCGTCTGCATGAAGGACACCAGCGCATCCATGCCCTCGGACTGGGCGGTGATCAGCACCAGCCTGTCCTTGGGGCGGGGCTCCAGATGGGTGAGCACGATCTCGGCGCCGCGCACCGATTCGATGGTGCCGAGCAGGGTGGGCCAGGGCATGTTGAGCGTGTCGATGGCCTCGTTCACCGCCGCCACCCGCTCCTTGGCCGGTAGCGGGCTGCTGGGCGCTGGTTTCTGCTCGGCGCGCAGGCGCTGCTGGCCGTGCAGGCGCTGGGCCTTCTCGGCCTTGGCTCGCTGCAGCTCCGCATAACGCAGGCCGCCCCAGGCCAGCAGGCCCAGGGCCAGCAGCAGCAGGGGCACAAACCAGACCGGCAGGCGCGCGCCGGGGCCGAAGTCCAGGCGGCTGAAGCTCATGCGCTAACCTCCTGGGCGCCCCAGAGCGCTCCACCGCTGGCCGCATGGATGGGATGGGCGGATGGCGTGCCGTCCGGCAGTAGGCCATGGCCGGCCAGCCAGACGCGGGCGCCAGGGTCGGCCTCGGCAATGAAGGCGCTTTCGCGAGCCAGCGCCGCCCGTACGCTCAGGCCGGGCGTGACGCGGATGCTGCGCGCCAGGTGGCAGTTGCCGTCACGCACATAGCCGATGGCGCCGGATTCACCGTCGCTGGCGATCAGCCAATGCGCACCCTTGCGGGTATGGCTGCGCCATTGCTCGGCCCAGGCCAACCAGTGCGGCCGTACCGAGCGCAGCCGCCAGCCGCTGCTGCGGCTGAAGCGCTTCAGCTCGTCCAGCAATTGCTGGTCGGCGCCCACCACGAAGTCCAGGTCGCCCAGGGGCGCGGTGGCCTGGCGCAGCGTCCAGCGGTCCGCGCCGAAGACGGCCTGGAAACGCCCGCGCAGCACCGCCGACAGCTCGCTGGCATTGCGCACGCCCTGCGGCCGGGGCAGCACCAGGTAGCGGCAGTAGGCGTCGGAGATCAGCACATCCATGGCATCGCCGCGCCACCATCGGCCACGCCGTGCCTGCAAGGCCTGTTGCGCCTGTGCCAGGTCCGGCCAGGCGCCCAGGCGAATGCGGCTGCGCTGGTCATACACCAGCACTTGGCTGGGTTGTAGGTAGAGGCCTAGGGACTGGCCCAGGCGTGGCGGGGTCTTGATCATGTGGCTAACCCTGCAGCGTCACGCGCAGCACTTCTTCCAGGGTGGTGTGGCCGCGCCGGGCCAGGTCCAGCGCCGCATCGCGCAGCAGCCGGGTGCCACCGCGCTTGGCCTCGGCCTTGATGTTGAGCACCGAGGCTTTGTTCACGATCAGCTCGCGCAGCCGGTCATTCAGCACCAGGATCTCGGCGATGGCCTTGCGACCGCGATAGCCGGTGCCGCGGCAGTCGCCGCAGCCCCGGCCGGTGCGCAGCGTGGCGCCGGACAGGAACTCCGCATCTAGACTCAGCAGCTCGATCTCCTCCGGGCTCGCCGGGTGTGGCTCGGCGCAGTTGTTGCACACGGTGCGCACCAGGCGCTGGGCCCAGATGCCGTTGAGCGCGGCGGTGAGCGCATGCGGATCGATGCCCATGTGGGTGAAGCGCGAGAACACATCGAACACGCTGTTGGCATGCACTGTAGAAAGCACCAGATGGCCGGTGAGGGCGGACTGCACCGCGATCTCGGCGGTCTCGGCATCGCGGATTTCTCCCACCATGATGCGGTCCGGATCGTGGCGCAGGATGGAGCGCAGGCCGCGCGCGAAGCTCAAGCCTTTTTTCTCGTTCACCGGGATCTGCAGCACGCCGGGTAGCTCGTATTCCACCGGGTCTTCGATGGTCACGACCTTGTCGTGGCCGGTCAGGGTCTCGGAGATAGCGGCATACAGGGTGGTGGTCTTGCCGCTGCCGGTAGGGCCGGTTACCAGCAGCATGCCGTAGGGCTCGGCGGCGAGCCGGCGCACCAGCTTGAGCGAGGGCGCGTCAAAGCCCAGCAGGTCCAGCGTGAGCTTGGCGCCCGAGGGCACCAGCTGGCGCTTGTCCAGGATGCGCAGCACCGCGTCCTCGCCATGGATGCTGGGCATCACCGAGACCCGCAGGTCGGTGGTGCGCCCCCCCACCGAGACGCGAAAGCGCCCATCCTGCGGCACGCGGCGCTCGGCGATGTCCAGCTCGGCCAGCACCTTGATGCGGGAGATGGCCTGCTCGGCGGCCTCCGGGCTGGCCACCGAGGTGGCAAGATTGAGCACGCCATCGATGCGGTACTTGACCTCGATACCGCCGGGGGTGGATTCGAAGTGGATGTCGCTGGCACCGGACTTGAGGCCGTCGTAGAGCGTGGAGTTGACCAGACGCACCACCGGGCTGGCGTCCTCCGCAATGCCCACCAGCGAGATCTCCTCGCCGCGTTGCTCGCCCTGGGCCTCGCCACCAGCCTGGGCAGGCGCGCTGTCCATCGCCTTGGCGGCCAGTTCGGCGCGGCCCAGCAGGGCCTTGAGGTCGCCATCGGTGCACAGGGCCAGGGCTACCGAGGCCGGCAGGTGATGCTCCAGCCAATTCAGCAAGTCCTGGTCGAAGGGATCGGCCAGCACCACATAGAGCTGCTCCTGCCAGCGCAGGCCCATGCAGGCGCGCTGCAGCGCGCGCGACAGGCTGATGTGGCTGAAGTCCGGCGTGGCGGCGATCAGGTCGCCGGTTTCCAGAAAGGGATAGTGCAGGCCACGCGCCAGCGCGCGTGCGGCCTCGCGTACATCGCCGCCCAAGGTCTCGGCCCAGGCGTCCAGCAGGCGGCTGCCGGCGCGCCGGGCCTGGGCGCGAGCGCCCTCCAGCAGTCGGGCGAAGTCCTGGCCCTGTTGGTGGTCTGGGCCGGGCAGGGTGGAGGTCGGCGCATTCATCGGAAGCTGCCCGCCAGGTCAAAGATGGGCATGTAGAGCAGGATCACGATGCCGCCGATGACGATGCCGATGGCGGCCATCAGGATGGGCTCGAACAGGCGCGAGAAGCGATCTACCCAGCGGCCCAGCTCGTTGTCGTGATAGCGGCCGGCACGTATGAACAGGTCGCCGATGCGGCCGGTGCCCTCGCCTGCGCGCAGCAGCCGCAGCGACACCGCAGTGGTGAGCTGATGCCGCTCCAGCGAGTCGCCGATGGCACCGCCGCGCTTGAGCGCATCGATGGTGGCGTCCAGCAGCGCCCGATGCTTGCCTCCCACCACGCCCTGAGCCAAGCCCAGCGCCTGCACCAGCGGCATGCCGCCGTTAAGCAGGGTGCCCACGGTGAGATAAAGGCGCGAGAGCCGGAACAGATGGATGCGCCGCTCCACACCGGGGAGGAGGGCCGCCGCGCGCTCCAGCGTGCCGCGTCGGTGCGCGCGCAGGGCCAGCAGCGCGATCAGCGCCAGCAGCATCAATGCGCCGATCACCAGCGGCTGCGCATTGCGCGAGGCAAAGGCGCCCCAGTCCAGCAGCAGCGAGGACAGCAGCGGCAGCTCGCGCCCGCCGCCGCGATAGACGCTGGCAAAACGTGGCACCACAAAGCTGAGCAGGAACACCACCACGCCGCCGCCCACCACCAGCAGGATGCTGGGATAGATGAGCGCGCTGACAATCTTGTTGCGCAGCGCGTCCAGCCGACCGCTGTATTCCATGTAGCGCTGCAGCGCGCCATGCAGATCGCTGGTGCGCTCGGCCGCGCGTATCAAGCCCACGAACAGGGCCGGAAAGCGCTGCGGCATGTGCTCCAGCGCCGCCGAGAAGGTCAGACCTTGGCGCAGCGAGCGCACCAAGTCCTGATAGACCTTGGCGACGTCATTGTGGCCACTGTGGCCTTGCTGATGCGCCAGGGTGTCGACAGCCTCCACCACCGACAGGCCGGCATCCAGCAGCTCTGCCAGCTCCTGCGCGAACAGGCTCAGGTCAAAGCGCTGCGGCTGCCGCCATGCGGTCTCGGCGCCGCGCACGGACAGCACTTCGAGGCGGCGCTCCAGGCCCAGTTGGCGCGCCTCGTCGGCACTCTGCGCCTCGACGGACAGCGTATCCACGACGCCCTCCCGCAGCACCCGCAGCTCATAGTTCATGGCAGCGCGCCGCCGCGTCAGTTGCTCAGGTCGGCGTCTTCGTCGGCGCCGCCGGGACGCCCGTCGCGACCATACGAGGTGATTTCGTAATCGCGATTGCCGTTGGTGCCGGGCCGCTTATAGACATAGGCCTGGCCCCAGGGATCCAGCGGCACTTCCTTTTGCAGGTAGGGGCCATTCCATTTGGGGCTGTCGGTCGGGCGCACCACCAGCGCCTGAAGACCCTGCGCCGGGTCGGGGAACCGCCCGGTATCGAGCCGGAAAGACTCGATGGCACGTGAAAAGGCCTCGATTTGGGCCCGCGCCGTGGTCACTTCCGACTTGCTCACATTGCCAAACAGACGGGGCCCGACAAAGGCCGCCAGCAGCCCGATGATCGCCACCACCACCAGCAATTCCAGCAGAGTGAATCCCCTCAAATGCCTGCGTTTCCAATCTTGTTTTGACATGGGCCTGCCATCAAATTTCGGCGTAGTGTAGCGGCGAGGGCTTGCATCCCGATGTGTGGAAACTACCCCCTTTGTGGGGGGCTCCAGACTTGGATGACTTGCCTAGAATCCGGCCGCAATAGCAAAAAGTAATAGGCAGGGAGTGGACATGGCAAAGATAAATTTGCTGGCTCTGTGGCTGCGCAATGCAGGTCTGACCGCAGGGCTGGTGGCAGGTNTAGGCAGGGAGTGGACATGGCAAAGATAAATTTGCTGGCTCTGTGGCTGCGCAATGCAGGTCTGACCGCAGGGCTGGTGGCAGGTCTGGCGCTGTTGGCGGTAGGCCCTGCCCAGGCGCAGCAGGGCCCGAAAACATCACCCCAAAAGACACTGTCTGCGGCGGCTTCCGCTCCCCAGGCTCAGCCGCAGGCGGCCGCCTCGGCGCCAGCGGCGGCATCCACCCGGCTGGAAGACTATGTGGTGCTGGCCCAGTCCCCCTCCGAAGGCGTGGTCGTGCTGCGCGGACCGGACCAGCGCCTGGTGACGCTGCGGGTGGGCACGGTGCTGACGCCGGCGCGCGCCCGGCTGGTCCAGATCCAGGGCGGCAAGCTCAAATTCGATACCGTGGATGGCAAGGGCGCGCGACAGACCGCCTGGATGACGCCAGCCGCCTCGCCCGACAAGCCTAGCGAAGTGCAACGCATCAGCTTTGAAGGCCCGCCGCCGCGCACTGCTGCGGCCCTGGTGCCGCTGAACGTGCCGCCGCCCTCAAACAGCAAGAGCTCCAAGTAACCGGCCTGCGCCAAGGGGATCCTATGGTCAAGGCCTGCGTGTCTGCTGCAGTGGGTGAGGTGCGTCGCTGGACGGCTCGTTTGCTGATGGGTCTGGGTGTCTTGGCCGCCGGTCTGGCGCTGGCCGATGCGCCATCGCCCACGCAATTCCCCAACACCGGCGCCTTCAGCGCCAAGCTCAAGCAGACTCGCAACAACGTCGCCGTGGTCGAGTTGACCGGCGATTACTCGCGCGACCTGCCGGCCGGCGGCGTGAACGTCGAGCCGCGCACCGTCATCGCCAAGGAGTTCTACCGCAGTTTCGCGGACAAGTACGACTTCATCGTTGCCTTCTCCAGCTTCGAGTTCAACACCGGCGATGCCAAGGCCTTTTACCTGGGCGTGAGAAATGACACCAAGGGCCTGGGCGAGCGCCTGTTCGACAACAGCGCCTATTTCGGCAGCAAGGGCGTGCTGCAGGGCTATGTGGATATGGCGGCGCTGAGCCGCTACAACCTGGACCCCAGCGACCCGCGCTTCGAGGAAGCGATGCGGGTGCTGTCGCACGAGATCATGCACCGCTGGGCGGCGCACATTCGCTACATCGACGGCAGCGGCCAGGCCAGCAGCGCGATGCTGGGGCGCGACGGCTCGCACTGGTCCTTCCTGCTGGACACTGGCGGCTCGGTGCAATACGGCAACCGCTGGCAGGACAACGGCAACGGCAGCTTCACCTCCAAGGCGGACCGCCAGTTCTTCAGCCCGCTGGACCTCTACCTGATGGGCATGCTGAAGAAGGAAGAGGTGCCGCCTTTCTTCCTGATTCGCAGCCCCGGCGTGGATGCGACCCGGTTGGGTGAACCCGGCGTGACCATCCAGGGCCAGCGCGAGGACATCAGCATCGATCAGGTGATCGCGGCCAACGGGCCGCGTGAACCGAATGCCGACGCCAGCCAGAAGCAGTTCCGCATCGGCTTTGTGCTGCTGACCCGGCCCGGCGAGGCCGCCAGCGACCTGCAGATTCAGCAGGTCAATGCGGTGCGCCAGGCTTTCGAGACGCGCCTGATCGCCCTCACCGGTGGTCGGGCGATGGCGCATGTGTTCATCGAACCCAAGGGCACGGCGCGTGCCGACGAGCCCACGCTGCCCGGTCCCCCGCCGGGCGCGCCCGGTACCACGGCCAGCCTGGTCTCGGCATTGGACTGGCTGCGTGCGCGCCAGCAGGCGCAGGGCTCCTGGTTCGACAACCCGCTTACCCGCATGCGCGATACCGCGGTGGCGACCGCAGCGCTGGCTGACCTCGGCTCGGCCGACCAGCCCAATATCGATCGCGCGCTCGCCTGGCTGAGCGCGCAGACCGTTCACAACACCGACTATGTGGCGCGCCGCACCCTGGCGCTGGGCAGCCGTGCCGCCGAGGCCGACTGGGCGCGCCTGGCCAGCCTGCAGAACGCCGATGGTGGTTGGGGCGTGGCCGCCGGCTACCAGTCCACGCCGCTGGACACCGCACTGGCGGTGAGCGCCTTCGCGCTCGACCCCAACAGCGCGCGCCAGACCGCGCTGCGGGCCAAGGCCAAGACTTTCCTGCTGGGCAAGCAGAACGCCGATGGCGGCTGGTCGCATGCCGTCAACGGCTCCAGTCGCACCGCCACCACCACCCAGGTGATGCGCGCGCTGGCCAGCCTGGATGCCGCGCCGCAATTGCAAGCTGCAGCCCTGTTCCTGGCCGGTCGCCAGAACATCGACGGCGGCTTTGGCGACAGTCCCAGCACCACCCACGACACCGCCAATGTGATGCTGACCCTGGCCGCCGCCGGGCAGCTCAGTGCGGTGCGCTCGCTGGACGCCTTCAATTTCCTCAACGCCACTCAGCAGCCCGATGGCAGCTGGGACGGCAGCGTCTATGCCACCGGCCTGACGGCTCGCGCGCTGGGTGCCAGCCAGACCTACAACTGGGCGGTCACGACCCTGAACGCCACGCCCGACGCGGTGCGCGACGGCCAGCGCGTGGCGCTGACGGTGACGCTCAGCAACACCGGCACCGTGGCCGCACCGGCCAGCAACCTGCGCATCTATGACGGCGACCCCAGTGCCGGCGTGGTGGTGGCCGATCTGCCGGTGCCGCCGCTGGATCCTGGCCGCGCCGCCGTGCTGCGCGGCAGCTGGTCCACCACCGACAAGCAGGGCAACCACCTGCTCACCGCCGTGGCCGACCCCGCCGCCACCGGCACCGAGATGACGCGCAGCGACAACAGCGCCACCGCCCGCGTGGCCGTGGCCGCTGCGCCGGCCCAGGCCGATCTGTCCGTCGCTGCGGGCGATGTACAGGTCATGCCGGCCGTCATCAACCGTCTGCCCACCACGATCTCGGTGCTGGCCCAACTCAGCAACATCGGCCGCACCGACGCGGCCGGGGTCAAGGTGCGTCTGCTGTCCGGTCCCAGCGTCGATGCCATGACGGTGGTGGATGAAAAAATGGTCAATCTGCTGGGACGCAGCAGCGTGCCGGTCAGCACCTCCTTCCAGGTCACCAAGCCGGGCCGGCAATTGCTGGCTGTGGTGCTGGACCCGGACGGCGCGGTGGCGGACATCGACCGCAGCAACAACCGCGCCGATCTGGTGATCGACACCGTCAGCTCCTACGACCCCGCCGTCGCCGCCAGCGACCTGGTGGTGCCGGCCCAGCCGGTGACGCAGGGCTCGGACATCCAGCTCAAGGCCACGCTGCACAACTACGGCACCGCCGATGCGCCGCCGTTCCAGGCGGTGTTCACCGTCAGTGACGGCACCACGGTGCGCGAGATCGATCGCCAGTCGGTGCAACTGCAGGCCGGCGCATCGCGCACGCTGTCGCTGCCCTGGCGTGTGGACCTGACCGGCGCCCTGACCTTCAAGGTGGTGCTGGACCCGGCCGCCACGGTGGTGGATCTGGATCGCAGCAACAACGAGGCAAGCTCAAGCTTCACCGCCACCGCGCCGCCCAGCGGCCCGAACCTGGCGGTCAACTTCCGCGACTTCAGCATTTCGCCGGACCCGGCCAGCGAAGGTCGTCCGCTCACGCTCAAGGCGCTGGTGCGCAACACCGGCTCGTTGCCGGCCAACCTGGTCGAAATCGGCTTCTATGAAGGCGATCCGGCCAGCGGCGGCGTGCTGCTGGCGCCGCTGCAGACCCTGCCCATCTTGGCCGCCGGTGCCTCGGTGGAAGTGACGACGCAGGTGCCCAACATCAGTGGCACGGCGCAGCGCCTGTATTTCGTGGCGCTGGATCCGGCCAACAAGATCACCGAGGCCAACAAGGAAGACAACAAGGCTTTCCGCGATGTGCTGGTGAACGCCATGGCCGACCTGGCCGTCTCCAGCGGCAGCATCGTGCTAACCCCGGTGATGCCGCGCCCTGGCGATGCGCTGAGCATCGCAGTCGAGGTGCAGAACCTGGGCCAGCAGGCCGCCAATGCGGTGCTGGTGCGCCTGCTGGACGGCGCCACGGTGCTGGGCGAGCAGACTCTGGCCACGGTCGCGCCGCAGGCCAAGAGCACGGCGCGCTTCAGCCTCAACCTGCCGGCGCAGTCGGCCGCGCGTTCGCTCACTGTCCTTGTCGATCCCGACAACGCGGTGCAGGAAACGAACAAGGGCAACAATAGCGCCACCCGCCTGCTGGCCGTGCAGGAGGGCAATGCCTATGTGACCGAGCCCTTCTTCTCGCCCAATGGCGACGGAGTGAAGGACACGGTGGGCTTTGCCTTCCGCGTTGACAGCCCGGCCGTCACCCGCGTGGTGGTGGTCGATGGCAATCAGCAGGTGCAGCGCAGCTTTGGCAATCTGGGTCAGGGTCCGGTGTCCGAGGGCAGCATCAACTGGGACGGCCGTGATGACGACCAGCGCCTGGTCAAGGATGGTGCCTACCGCGTCCGCGCCTTGGGCGTCGATGGCACGGTGCTGGCCGAGTCCGGCACCGTGCTGGACACCAACCGCACACCCATCCTGCGCGCTTCCGGCACGCCCGCTGAGTACTACCGCAACCTCAGTTGCCGCATGCCCAGCTTGGAGGAGTGGACCGCCACGCAGGATGAACAGTCGCTGTTCGCCTATTCTGGGGCGCAGAACCAGCAGGGCATCTACCGCATCGCCCTGCAGGGCGGCGAGATCAGTACCGTGGTGCCTGCCGCCTTCGTGATGGCCGGCGGCAACAGCCTGAACGGGCTGAGCGCCTCGGCGCGCGGCGAGCGCGTCGCGTTCCGGCGCTGGAACAACAACATCGGCGACGAAATCTGGCTGGTCAACGGCGACGGCACCGGCCTGCGTCAGCTCACCGGCAGCGCGATCGAAAACGCCAGTGGCTATATGTTCAGCCACAACCTGGTGATGGCGCATGACGGCAGCGCGCTGATCGCCAAGCTGCAGATGAAGCAGGACAACCGCGAGGTGATCCGCCGCCATCCGCTCACACCGGTGGGTGCGCCGCCGGTGATGCTGTACGACCCCCGGGACAACGACAACCGCTCGGTACAGGAGTTTTTTGTCGCGCCGAACCGCCGCCGCGCCCTGCTGACTACCTACAACAACGGTCACCACTTGGTGCTGCTGGACCTGGAGACCGGTGTCAGGACGCAGGCTCCGGCCGATCTTTACCGGGGTGGCAACTGGTGGACTGCGCGTGTCAGTTGGTCGCCCGATTCCCGCCATGTGGTGGTCTATGGCCAGCTTCATGACATGGGCGTGGAGTCCGGCAACCACACCGACTACGCCTTCGATGTATTCGATGTCGACTTCAAGCTGGTCAAGCGCTTCCGCACCAATGCCGGCCCCATGGACAGGGACTGTGACTGCTCCGGCGGCCAGGTGTCGTCGGTGGAATGGTCCAGCGACGGGCTGGAGATTCTGTTCGCCCATGAGGCCTCGCAATACGGTGGTGAACCCGCTCAACGCAGCGTCGCCCGCGTGGCCGGCGTACGAGCCGCCGGCGTGAGCGAAAACGGTACCGTGCGCAGCTTCTATCGCGCCAACATCGCCCAGGGCACGCTGACCCAGCTGGAGGTCGATCCCGAGCTGTGGCGCGGCAGCATTCCGGTGTGGTGGGCGCCGAACGACAGGCTCGCCGCCTTTGGCGCGAGCTCCTGGGGCTCGGAGCAGTACCATGCTCTGAAGGTCGACAGCAGCGAGACCTTCACGCTGTTCCCCACGTGGCGCGACGCGCGCAGCAATCCCAACACCGCCGAGAGGTCGCTGGCCAGTTTCGCGCCCAGCGGCCGGCGGCTGTTCTTCAGTTCCTACCGCGATTCCAGCAACATCCAGAGTGCCTGCTACAGCCCCGCCGGCTCCATGCAGCTGTATGCCTACGAGTCGCTGCAGAACCTGGTGGCCGACCTGCAGGCGCTGCGCGATCCGCGCGTCGGTGGCCTGCTGCTGAGCGGCACCGCAGCCGACATCAACTTCGCCAGCTACCAGCTGGAGTACGCCAACACCCGCACCCCCAATGACTGGCGTCCGGTCACCGTGCCGGGCAATGAGCAAAAGTTCGGCGCGCGCCTGAGCAACTGGATCCCGCCCAGCTATGGCAGCTTCTTCGTGCGCCTGAGTGTGAGCGACCGCGCCGGCAACAGCGCCGTCTCGCAGCGCCGCATCAACTGGAGCGACGCGCCCGCCATCACCGACGTCATCAAGGATCTGGACTACTTCTCGCCCAATGGCGACGGCGTCAAAGACAGCGTCAAGATCAGCTACCGCGTGATGGAGCCGGTGCACCTGGCCTTCGAGGTCACGAATGCCGAGGGCAAACGGGTGCGCCTGCTGGAGCGCGACCACGCCACCATCGGCGGCAGCTTCGTGTTCGAGTGGAACGGCCTGGACGATGCCGGCCAGGGCGTGCCGGACGGCAAGTACACCATCCGCGTGCTGGACTATGAATTCCCGGTCGAGCTCGATACCGTGCTGCCGGAGCTGTCGCTGCAGAACAGCGACCATGCCTTCGACTTCCGCTTGCCGTTCAACAACTTCCGCGGTCTGCTGAGCTTTGACCCCGCCGCCACCCTGGGTGCGGTGCCGGCGCTGGACTTCGAGGTGCTCAGCGGCGACGTCAACGTCACCATGCGCGACGGCCTGGGCCGGCTCTGGCGCAGCTACAACATGGGCACCGGCTCGCAGCGCCTGGAATGGGACGGCCAGGACGAGGCCGGCCGCGATCTGCCGGCGGGCGCCTATGAGGTCAGCTTCGAGCGCGGCGAAGCTCGCCTGGTGCGCTTCGTGGCCGAGCTGAGTCGCGGGCCCTCGGGCGTGAGCGTGGTGTTCCGACCCTATCGCCAGCCGGTGCAGCCGACGCCGCTGCAGCCCGGCTTCTCCGTTGCCTCCAGCGACCGCCTGCTGGACCTGGACAGCGTGCAGCTGGAGCATGGCTTTGGTGATCCGCCCGCGCAGTGGCAGTACCTGTTCAAGGAGCGCGCGGTGCAGTCGCTGCCGCAGGGCGTGCGCCTGAATGTGGGCACCTTCGGCGAGGACAGCGAGGGTCGCCTGACGGTAGCCAATCTGAGCGGCAGCACCAGCTGGCTGCAGTATTCCGGCTCGCGGGTGCGCGCCACCGCCATCGATAGGGCCGGCAATGCCGCCAGCCAGGTGAGCGACTACCACCCGGTGCGCGAGCTGGTGCTGATGGGCGCGGGCGCCGAATACTGGCCGCCGGAGAACCCGGCCAAGAACGTGCCCGTCGGCATGACGGTGGGCACTAATTTCACCGGCAGCGCCGTGCCCGTCACGCCAGTGTTGATCGACCCGCTGCCTCTGGCCTATCAGCTGGGCGCGGTGAGTCTGGCCTTCATGGACAACCTGCTGCAGCGCTCGCCCCGGGCGGAGCTGCGCTATGCCTTCCTGCGCAAGCCGGTGGCCGCACCGGGCGAGCCCGAGCCGGAGCCGCGCCCCATGCCCGCGCCCACCGAGCAGGACATGCGCCTGCTGCAGTGGAACGCCGTGCCGCTGCGCGGCCTGCTGCCCAGCGAGCGCAGCCTGGGGGTGAGTAATCTGAGCGACAGCGCCCAGCAACTGGCGCTGCGCTGGCAGCTGCCGCACCTGGACGCCGGTGTCTGGCTGCTGCAGATGGTGCAGCGCGACCAGGATGGTGCCGAGCTGCGCTCCAACCTCTACTGGGTGGCCCAGCCGGCGAGCCCGGGCTCCTCGACGCCCGCGCCCAAGGGGCTGAGCTGGAAGGCCTATCACGAGCCGGCGCTGAGCTGCGATGCGCCGGTGACCGAGATCGCCCATGTGCAGTACGCGATCCCGGCCTTCAGCGGCGAGTTCCCGACCAAGGTGGGCGGCGTGCGCCTGTACCGCCTGCGCCCCAGCGGCGAGCGCGAGCTGATCGCCGATGTGGCGGCCGACAACTTCGGCCGCGGCATCGACTTCCAGCCGCAGTTCTCTACCGCCGATTGGCCGGTGGGCCGGCATGACTTCGAGATCGATCTCAAGCTGGACGGCGGCTGGACCAGCTCCGCCAAGCCCTATATCTATGTGAATCACAGCGCGCCCAAGGTGCGTATCGGCGCGCCGCTGGACGGCCAGAAGATGTGCGCCACCCAGATCAAGGTGCCAGGCGTGGGCACCATCGGCTATGTGCCGATGTCGGTGCAGGTCGATGAGCCCTATGCGGCTCACCAGGATCTGCAGCGCCTGCTGCCCAACGGCTCCTGGCTGCATCGCGGCCCGGTGGGCGAGCGCGATGACGAGTTGGGTGCGGCCTCCACCAAGAGCAGCGGCAAATACAAGGTCTGCGGACTGCCCGGCGGCTGCGACGACAGCGGCCCGCTGGTCTGGCCGTCCAAGCCCGGCAAGTTCGTGCGTCCGACCAGCGGCCGGCTCTATGGCCTGGGCCAGGGCAGCAAGGACGACTACGAACTTGATCCGCTGGACGGCCAGGTGAGCGCGCGCCTGCGCGCCTACGGCCCCAGCGGCCACCTGGTCTGCACCCCGGTGACGGTGGATGTGGATGGCCGCGTGGATGGCGGCGCCAATCTTGACCGTGACTTGTTCTCGCCCAATGGCGACGGCCGCCTGGACGAGGTGCTGCTCAGCATCACCGCGCTGGAAGCGCTGACCGTCAGGATCGAGGTGGTGCGTGCCAGTCGCACCCTTGATGGTCGCCTGGTCGCTGCGGAAGGCCCGGCGCTGGCCACGCTGGTGGACAATCAGCAACTGGACAACGGCAGTCGCGACTATCCCTGGGACGGCCGCGCCGGCCAGGTGGTGGCCGACGGCCAGTACGCGCTGCGCGTCGCGCTCACCGACGGCTGCGGCAACGAGAAGATCGTCCTGCTGGGCGTGGTGGTGGATAACACCCCGCCGGCCATAGCCATCGACACACCGCGCCCCAACGCGCAGCTGCCGCTGGAGCTGAACATCCAGGGCACCATCTCCGACGTGCATCCGCTGCGCTACGAGATCGCCATCGTGATGGACGCCAGCCCCGATGCGCCGATCCCACTGCCCCCGCTGGGCGGCATGAACCGTCCGCATGTGGACCTGGCCACGCTCAAGGCCCTGGGCCTGACCGGCGCGGCCCGCCTGGTGGTGCAGGCCTATGACATGGCCGGCAACATCAACAGGCTGGAAGTGCCGGTGCAACTGGCCGAGCCCTCGGAGCTGATCAGCAGCTTCAATGCCGCGCCCGATCCCTTCTCGCCCAATGGCGACGGCCGGCGCGACAAGGTTTCTCTGTTCTACACGCTCACGCGCCCGGCCCAGTTGACGCTGGAGCTGCAGCGCATGCCCGGCGGCCAGAAGATCAAGACGCTGCTGGACAAGGTCGCCGGCAAGCAGGGTGACAGCGTGCTGCTGTGGGACGGCCTGAACGCCCAGGGTCTGGTGGAGCCCGACGAGGACGTGGCTGCGGTGCTGACCGCCGAGGTCATCAATGATGGCAATGTCACCGCCCGTCAGGTGGCGCGCGCCGGCTTTGTGCTGGACAAGACGCCGCCGGTCATCACCTTCAGCCTGCCCGACCGCCCGGTCAGCACCGGCGGCGGTGGCGTGGTGGTGCGCGCGGCGGATCCGCTCTTCAGCGATGCCGCGCTGTCGTTGTCCATCAACGGCGGTGGCTTCCTGGCGCTGGCCGAGACGCAGGAGGTGACCGGTGTCATCACCGCGCCGCTGGACGATCTGCCGGAAGGCCCGATCAAGCTGCGCGTGAAGGCCAATGACCGTGCTGAGAACACCAGCACCACGACGCTGGACGTGATCCTGGACCGCACCCCACCCAAGGTCACCATCACGGCGCCCAAGCCCGAGGCCTTCATCAGCGGCCGCTTGCTCACGCCGCAGGTGATCGAGGGCAGCATCGAGGAACTGCACCTGTCGCGCTACACCCTGACGCTGGGCGATCAGCCGCTGGGCAGCGCCACCGCAATGCCGGTAGGCCCCGCGCTGTTGAGCTGGAACCCGCTGCAGCATGCCGACGGCCCTTATGCGCTCAAGCTCAAGGCCGAGGACCAGGCCGGCCTGACCGGCGAGACCGCCGTCGCCATCACCGTTGACAACACCCCGCCGGTGGCCGTGCTCAAGGGCGTGGTCACGGGCACCAACTGGCTGCGCGTGGGTGCCAAGATCCTGGGCAGCGCCACCGACACCAATCTGCAGAACTACCGCCTGGAACTGTCGCCCGGCGGCGCCGCCACCGGGCGCTGGAACGAGCTGGGCCGCGGCAGCACCGCGGTGGCCGACGGCGTGCTGCTGAACGCCAACGCGCTGCCCGCGGACGGCGTCTATGGCCTGCGCCTGACGGTGCTCGACAAGGCCGGCAATGAATCCAGCGCCCAGATGGATGTGACGGTGGATACCACGCCGCCGCAGACCGTCACGCTGAGCGCTGAGCTGAAAAACAGCCGCGACGCCGACATCAAGTGGGCCGCCGCCAACCAGAGCGATGTGGCCGGCTACATCCTGATGCGCAACGGCAGCCGTGTCGGCAGCACGCTCATCAGCGGTACCAGCTATGCCGACACCAACCTGGCCCCCGGCACCTATGCCTATGTGGTCAAGGCGGTTGACTTTGCCGGCAACGAAAGCGAACCCTCCAACGAGGGCAGGGTGGTGGTCAGCTCCTCCGAGCCGGTGGCCCAGATCTTTGTGCCGGTGCGCGACGGCTATGCCGCCGGCCTGGCCGATGTGCGGGGCACCGCATCCGCGCCGACCGACTTCAAGGAATACCGCCTGTTCGTCGGCAGCGGCGCCGTGCCCACCACCTGGCAGCTGCTGCGCCGCTCGCCGGTGCCCATCACCGCCGATCAGCTGGCGCAGTGGAACACCGTGGGCAGTACCACCGACGGCACGCTCTACACCCTCAAGCTGGAGGCCGAGAACATCTCCGGCACGGTGGCCACCGACCGGGTCACGGTCAAGGTCAAGAACACCCCGCCCAAGGTGCCGCTGCAACTGCACGGCACCCTCAATGTGAACAATATCGCACTGGGCTGGACCGCCAACACCGACACCGACCTGCAGGGCTATCTGCTCTACCGCGATCAGCGTCTGGCCAATGCCAGCGGCGTGGTCATCGGCAGCCTGGTGCCCTATCTGATCAAGCCCACGGCCTACAACGACCTGGGCGTTCCGGACGGCCTGCACCGCTACGTGGTGGTGGCCATGGACGCGGCCGGCAACCTGAGCGACCCCTCCAACGAGGTGGAGTTCAAGGTGGACACCCGGCCGCCGCACGTGCCGGTCACCAAGCCGGCGGACGGCAACAAGGTCAGCGGGATCGTCACCCTGGTGGGTGAGTCGCCCGACAGCGACATCGCGACGGTGCAGTTCCAGCTCAAGCCCAGCGCCTCCGGCAACTGGACCAATATCGGTGCGCCGCTGACCAATGCCAGCGGCCCCTGGACCATCAGCTGGAACACCGAGGGCCTGGCCTATGGCAGCTATCAGGTGCGCGCCGTGGCCACCGACGATGGCAACAAGACCGACCCGACGCCTGGCTTCATCACCGTGCTGGTGACGGACCTGCGCAAGCCCGAGCCGGCCACCGCGCTGACTGCCCGCGTGGCGGGCGGCGATGTGACGCTGAACTGGCAGGTCAGCGCCTCCAGCTTCGCGAGCGGCTACCACGTGGACCGCGTCAACGCCGATCAGTCGGTGACGCGCCTGACCGGCTCGCCCATCACCGAGACCACGCTGAAAGACCTGGGCCGGCCCGACGCTAGCTATGCCTATCGCGTGGTCGCGCTCAGCCATGGCGGTACTGAGTCCGACCCCAGCAACACCGCCTATGCGGTGGTGTTCACACCGGAGTTCGAGCAGCCGCTCACCCCCACCGCCGATGTCAATCTGGTGCTGCAGGGCCTGACCCGCAACCAGCACCAGGTGCTGCTGCAGACCCAGGCCGGCCAGCCGGTGGCGGAGGTGCGCTCGGATGACAACGGCATTTACCAGTTCGCCAGCCTGCCGCTGGCGCTGGGCGACAACCGCTTCCAGATCGTCGCCCGCGACGACGAGGGCAATACCAGCAAGACAGTGTTCTGGCATGCACGCCGCGGTGTGGCGCCGGCCGCACCCACCGGCCTGAACGCCCAGGTGACGGACCACAACGTCAACCTGAGCTGGGCCGCCAATGCCGAGGCCGACCTGCTGGGCTACCTGCCGCTGCTGGAAGGCCAGGCGCGCGGCGGCGATGCCGGGCCCGGCAGTGCCACCGCGTCCAGTTCCGACCCGTCAGGCAACAACTACCAGCCGTTCCGTGCCGTGGCTGCCGACGCCAACACCGGCTGGCGGCCCCACTATGCCGAGCGCCTGCGCGGCCAGTGGCTGGAAGTGCAGCTGGGTAGCCAGCGCCTGATGGACAGCGTCAAGCTGCGCTGGAGCGAGCTGGCCTACGACTACCGCGTCGAAGCCTATGACGGCGAGGTCTGGGTGCCGCTGGCCCGTTATCAGTCCACCGACAACCCCTACGAGGTGGAACTGAAGTTCGCGCGCCCCTACCGCAGCGACCGGCTGCGCGTGCGGATCCTGGATCAATGGGATCACGGCGTGCAGCTGAACGATGTCCAGGTCCATCTGCTGGAGGTGGGCAGCGCCCGCAGCACCGCCTTCAACAACCTGCCGGACGGCAAGCCCAAGCTGGGCGTGAAGGCGGTCTCCACCCTGGGTCTGATCAGCCCGCTGGCCGAGATCACGCCCAATGTGGGCGATGTGACCCCGCCGGACGCTCCGGTGCTGCAAGCCGTGGCCCAGGGCGCCGACGCGGCCCTGAGCTGGACCGGCCCGAACGCGGCCGATATCGGCGGCTTCCGCATCGAACGCGACGGCGTGCTGATCGCCACCCTGCCGGATGGCAGCCTGCGCACGTATCTGGACCCTGGCCTGCCCAACGGCAGCTACCGCTATGTGGTGACCGCGGTGGATGCGGTGGGCAATATCGGCCTGCCGTCCAATAGCGCCAGCGTGACCATAGACCTGCAAGGCCCGAGCGCGCCCATCGTGGCCAGCGCCAAGGTCGCGCCAGCCGGTGGCGCGGTACTGCTGGACTGGACCGTGGGCGCCGGCCCGCAGCCAGCCCAGTTCCAGCTGCAGCGCAGCCTCAGCGCCGGTGGCCCCTATGACGTGCGGATCTCCAACCTGGACGGCGCGCAGCGCAGCTATGTGGATGAGACGGTGCAGAACGGCCAGCGCTACTTCTATGTGGTGCTCGGCCAGGACGCTCAGGGTCGTCCGGGCGCCAGCTCCAACGAGGTGAGCGCCAAGCCCGAGGACCGTGTCGCCCCTGGCCTGCCTTACTTCGTGCTGCCGGGCCGCAGTCCGGGTCCGGTGCTGACGCGCGACGCCCAGACCGACCTGATCGGTTATGCCGACCCCGGCAGCCAGGTGATGATCACTCTGGGCGAGCAGCGCCTGGGCGCCACCCAGGCCAGCAGCGACGATCAGAGCCGGTATTTCGATGGCAACCGCTATGTGTTCGACGTCACGCCGGACGGGCGCCTGATCTACTTCCGCAACAACGAGTCAGACCTGTTCACCGCCTATGGTGATCCGGTCGCCAGCCGCGCGCTGCAAAGCCTGAACTCCGTCTCCCGGCTGCGCCTGGCGCCGGACGGTGGCTCGGCGGCGGTGATCTATTACGACAGCTACCAGGGCCGCGACCAGCTGGGCCGGTGGGACCGCGAGCAGGACCGTGTCAGCACCATCCCCGTGGCGGTGAACGAGCAGAGCCCCCTGGCCTTCTCACCGGACGGCAAGACTCTGGCGCTGGGCGCTGTTGACGGCAATGGCATTGCTGGCCTGGTACTGATCGACTGGACCAGCGGCGCTCAGCGCCGGCTGGAGATGCAGGCCGATCACCTGGCCTGGTCGCCGGATGGCAAGACCCTGGCGCTGGCCAGCACCAGCGGCCTGGCGCTGCTGGATCTGGCTCAGGGCCAGGCGCAGCCCACGGCCCCTGTGGGCGCGGCTTACAGCAGCGCCTGGCTGCCGGACGGCAGCGGCCTGCTGGTGGAGCATGCGGGCGAACAGAATCAGCACGCCATCTCGCGTCTGGATCTGCCTTCGCAGGCGCTGCAGCGCCTGGCCGGCGACGCCGGCAACAGCTACAAGCAGCCGGTGCTCGCGCCGGACGCCAGCGGCTATCTGGCGCTGCGCAATGGCTATGAGCTGATGCTGCGCGGATTCGACGGCAGCGAGCGCATGCTAGACAACGCCACGGACAACTACGGCGCGCCGGTCTGGACCCAGGCCCGCACCATTGGTTATCTGCGTGGCTGGGGCCAGTTCATGCTGCATGTGCCGGCTGGCCAGTTCCAGATGCGCGGAGTGGCGCTGACGCCGGGCGCCAACCTGTTCGGCGCCTATGCGCTGGACGAGGCGGGCAATACCAGCGCGCCGGCCCTGCCGCTGGAAGTGCGCCGCCTGGCCGACACGCTGCCCGACTGGGCGGTGGGCGAGGACAGCTGGCAGGTCTTCCCGGCCACGCCGCAGGTGGGCGATAACGTCACCGTGGCGCTGACGGTCAAGAACCTGGGCGCCGCCGCCCCCGAGACCACCGTCAGCGTGGTGCTGGTGGATGCGGCCGGCCAGATCAGCCGCCTCTACAACGGCCCGCTGGCGGCGCTGGCGCGCGATGGCCAGCAGACCCTGCGTGCCAGCTGGAAAGCGACCCAGCCGGGCCGCTACCTGCTGATGGCGGTGGTGGATCCGCGGGACCTGAGCCAGGAACAGAGCAAGGACAACAACCAGACCGCCCGCGAGCTGCTGTTGGTAAGCGAGGCCGGGCGGCCCGAGCTGCAGGTGCGCACCGACAAGGCGCGCTACCAGGGCGGCGAGACCGTCAAGGCCGAGGTCAGCGCCGTCTATGCCGGTGCGCGCTTCGACGGCCAGCTGCTGGTGCGCCTGGTGGATACCGGCGGCTATGAGCTGAGCCGCTTCGAGACTCGCTCGGTGCAGAACCTGCGCTTCGGCACGCCGCAGACCTTCAGCTTCAGCTGGCCCTCGGGCGCCACCCTGGCGGGTGACTACCGTGTGCTGGCTGAGCTGTCGGACACCAGCGGCGCCGCCGTGGCCACCGCCCATGGCGACTTCATCCTGGCCGCCGGCGTGCTGCTGGAGGCCAAGGTGGCCACCGACCAGGCCGAGTATCTGCAGGGCGATGCGGTCAAGGCGCAGGGCAGCCTGCGCTATGTGAGCGGCAACCTGCCGGCGCTGGACAGCCCGGTGCTGCTGTCGCTGGTCTCCGCCAGTGGCGATGTGCTGGCCACCCGCGCGCTGGATCTCAAGGGCCTGCTGCCCGGTGCCGAAGTGCGCCTGGACCTGAGCTGGCTGACCAGCCAGACCGGCGACTTCAACGCGGTGCTGCGCGCCGGCCCCGAGGACGCGCCCACGGCCACGGCCCAGAGCGCCTTCCGTGTCGGCCCCCCGAACGCGCCGCTGGTGCAGGGCCGCCTGCAGCTCGCCGGTGAGGTGTTCAACACCGACGAGGCGATTGCCGCGCAGTTCAGCGTCAGCAACCGCGGCGCGCTGCTGGATCCGCTGCCACTGCGGGTGTCGGCCTTCGACGCTGCCGCCGGCCGGGTGCTGGCGGACTGGACCACCCAGCTGCCCGGCGTGGGCGCCACGCCGGTGCCCTCGGGCACGGTGCTGAACGGTCCCTGGCCGCTGGGCAGCTTCGAGCTGCGCCTGGAAGTCCAGGTGGGTGGCAACTGGTTGCTGCTGGACAAGGCGCGGGTGCGTGCTGCCGAGCGGGTCGCACCGGGCATCGCCTTCGTGCTGCCGGTGGCCAACACGGTGATGCGCTCCGACGCCGATGTGATGACCCTGGTCGCGACGCGCCAGAACCCGGTCAGCAAGGTCGAGCTGCAGGCCGCCGACGGTGCCTGGACCTCGATGGTGGTGCGCGACGCGGTCAACGGCCGCTACGTCAGCAACACCCTGCCCACGGCCGACGGCCCGCTGCTGCTCAAGGCGCGCGCCACCGACAGCCAGGGCAATGTGTCCACGCTGGCGCTGCTGAATGTGGTGATCGACAACACCCCGCCGGCCATCACCATCACCGGTGTCGCCCAGGGCCAGCGCTACAGCGGCAGCGCGCTGCCGGTGATCACCATCACCGACGCCCATCTGCTCAGCAGCGAAGTCCTGTTGGACGGTCAACCCTATGTCAGCGGCACGCCCGTGACCACGGCGGGCAGCCATTCCTTAAGCGTCAAGGCGGCGGACCGCGCCGGCAACGAGAGCCAGCAGGCGCTGAGCTTCATTGTTGATGCACAGCAGAGCTTGAGCGGCAGCCTGGGTGTGAGCCCGGCGCTTGCGCCCATTGGCGAGACGGTGGCCCTGGATGCGCGCCTCAGCAACGGCAGCAGCACCGCGCTGTCCGGCGTGCAGCTGACGCTGGTGCTGCGCGATCGGGCCTCGGGTCAGGTGCTGCAGAGCTTCAGCGAGGTGGCCAATCTGCCGGCCTCGGGCAGCTACCAGCATGCCTGGACCTGGGTCGCCGCCGGTACGGTGGGCGCCTATGTGGATGCGCAGCTCAGCGCCACGGTGAACGGGGTCACCACCCCGATCGCCAGCGGCAGCCTGCAGCTGGCCGCGCCCAATGCCCGCGTGGAACTGCAGACGCAGCTGGCGCCGCCCAACCGGCTGCTGGTCTATGTGAAGTGCAACCGCCTGGAGGACGACACCTGGGACAACTGCGCCACCGCGATGCGCAGCTACAGCGATCCGGCCACCGTGGCTTCCTGCAGTGCCGACCGTGCCACCTGGCTGGGCCAGTACCTGAACGTCCGTGGCGTCAACCACACCCTGGTGACGGACGAGGCCAGCTTCCTGCGCGAACTGCGCAGCGGACGCTACGGCCGCTACTGGCTGGGCGGCGGCGCCTTGGTGCTGGGCAGCATGGCCACGGCCGAGTTGCAGGCGGCCGTGCGCCGCGGCGACGCGCTGCTCACCGAGGGCTGGATGCCGGGCCACACCCTGGGGCTGGAGGGGCTCTCCAGCATCGGCTTCCTGGGCAAGTGGTCCTCGCAGCAGGCCAACGTCAGCACCAGCGGTCCGGTGCTGCCGGTCCTCACCCTGACGGCCAGCAAGCCGGTGCGCCTGAGCACCGTCAACGGCACCCGCCTGGCGGTGATGAATAACGGCAACGGCATCGTCTCGGCCAGCTACGGCCTGGGCCGCACCATGGCCTTCGCCTTCGATCTGTCGGGCACGCTGCGCGGCGCGGCCGACAACACCCTGCTGAGCTGGAACGGGGTGGTACAGGGCGCGCTGGAATGGCTGGCCCCGGCGGCGCGTACCGAGGTGGCCGCAGGCGGCGTGATCGAGCTGCGGGCCAGCCTGGCCAACACCGGCGGTCAGGCTCTGCTGCTGGACTACATCGCCAAGCTGCCGGCGCAAGGCCAGGCGCTGCAAACCACGCCCGAGGCCACCGCCATCACGCAGGAGGGCGGCCTGCCCACGCTGCGCTGGCGTGCCAACCCGGCCGCAGGCGAGAACCTGAAGTTCGGCACCACGCTGCGCGCGCCGCTGGTCGCCGCCGACTATGTGCTGCCGCACCAGGTCAACCAGGTGAACGCGGACGGCAGCAGCACCCTGGTGCTGAGCCAGCCGCAGAACCTGCGCGTGAACAGCGCCACCGGCCTGCTCAACAGCGCCTACGACCAGCTCCAGGCGTTGACCCTGACCGGCGCCGAGGCAGCCGCCAAGGCCGGCACCCTGGGCTGGCTGGCCCAGGCCAAGCTGGCGGTGGCGGATGCGCGTTGGGACGACGCGCTGCGTCAGCTGATCGCCGCGCAGGCCAGCCTGCAGGGCGTGGCCGGCAGCGCTGCCGAAGAGACCAAGCTCGCGCTGGCGCGGGCCATCGAAGCCGTGGAGCGCCGTCTATGAAACCGCAAGGCCCGACAACCTATCGGCCGACCCGCCTGCTCTCGGCAGCGCTCGCGCTCGCCGGGCTGGTCGCCATGCCGGCCCAGGCGCTGGAGATCAACCTGGGCAATGCCGCACCTTATGCCGCCCTGGTGTTCGAGGACCTGAGCGGCCTGCTCAAATCCGAGGGCAGGGTGGCGGTGGGCGGCAATCTGACGCTGGGCAGCGCCACGCTGGGGGCGGGCACGCCCAATCTGGCTGGCACGCCGACCCTGGTGGTGCGCGGCAACATCGTGTCCTTCACCGGCGGCGCGCTGTGGTCGGGCAGCAACCCGGGTTACGGGCTCTATGCGGGCACCAAGTCGGCCAACACCGCTGCGGCGCTAGATCTGCGCCAGGCCAGCATCCTGCCGCTGGACATCGAGGCCGAGCGGGTGCAGCTGAGCGTGCTGTCCGAGCAGCTGCGCGACCTGCCCAGCACCGGCACGACCAGCCTGGGCCCCACCCAGCTGACGCTGACCGGCAGCAATGCCAGCACCGAGGTGTTTGCGCTGACGGCCGAGCAGTTGGCCGGCAATCAGCGCGTGGTGCTGGCCAATGTGGCGCCCGATGCCCACATCGTGGTCAATCTGCGGGCCAATGCGCAGCGCCGCATCAGCGTCGGGCTAGACACCCTGGCGCTGGCCGGCTGGAAGGGGCGGGTGCTGTTCAACGCGCACGACGCCGAGACCGTGCAGTTCGCCGGCCAGACCCTGTGGGGCGGCCTGCTGGCCACCAATGCCTGCGTCTGCAACAGCACTGGCCGTCTGGAGGGCATCGTGGTGGCTCGCAAGTGGAGCGCCGCGATGGAGATTGCCTACACGCCGTTTGTCCCGAAACCCTGATCCTGGTCCGGGGCGCCTGAGCACAAAAAAATGATCCACATGACTGCTGTCCACCGACTCACTCACCTGCTGCTGTCCCTGGCGGCTGCGGCCTTGTTCAGTGGCCAGAGCCTGGCGCAGGGGGCTCAGCCCGCGTCCGCACCCGCCACTACGCCCACAGCGCAGCAAGCCGGGGAGGGCGATGCCGTGCAGCGTGTGCTGCGGGACCTGGCGCGCGGCCAGAACGCGCGCCCCGCCATCCAGGCGCTCAAGGACCCGGCGCCCGCCGGCCCTGGCACTGGCCGCGCCCAGGAGGCGCGCCAGTTCGACGCCGCCCAGCAGCAGTTGATCGAGGCGCTGCGCGCTTATCTGGCGCAGCGCGGCTCGCTGGAGGCGCTGCGCGCGCATTACGACGCCTGGCGTGCCGCCGCGCTGATCGTGCAAGTGCAGATGGACAGCCAAGGCGAGCGCCTGCAGCAGTCCGCCGACGGCGCCGCCTATGTGGGCAAGCATGCCCAGGCGCGCAGCCGTGTCTCGGCCGCGCTGGCCCAGGTGCAGGGTCTGCTGGATCCGATGCTGGTGGGCGGTACCGCGTCCGCCAAATCTGCATCGCAGCTGCTGGCGCCCACTGGCAGCCGCCAGAGCGCCGAAGACGCGCTGGCCGCGCTGCAAAAACTGCAGACCCGCCACCGAGAGACCTCCATCCTGCGAGCCCAGCCAGTGCCTTTTGGTGGCCTGAACCTGGCGCCGCGCCAGCCGGTCAGCGCGCCCACCGTGGTGCCCAGCTATGAGACCGCCGGCGAAGTCACGCCCATGCCGGCCGACCGCGACAGCAGCGCCCATGCGCCGCTGGACGAAGAGATCCTGGCGCGCGCCAAGGCGCTGGACAACGACTATGTGCGCATCTACGAATTCGTGCGCAACCAGACCCGCAACGAGTGGTATGCAGGCAGCGTCAAGGGCGCCCTGGGCGTGCTGCGCAGCGGCGCCGGCAATGATGTGGATCAGGCCAGCCTGCTGACCGCGCTGCTGCGTGCCGCCGGCCTCAACACCCGTTATGTGCAGGGTGTGGTGGAGGTGCCGCTGGAGCGCCTGGCGGCCGAACTCGGTGTGCCCGCGGGTGACGTCAATGCGGTGCCGCTGGCGCTGGGCAAGGCCGGCGTGGCCTTCAGCCCGGTGGTGCGCGGCGGCCGCGTGGCCGCTGTGCAGCTGGCCCGCACCTGGGTCAGCGCCTATGTGCCCTACACCAACTACCGGGGCGCCCTGGTGGATGCCTCCGGCAAGAGCTGGATCCCGCTGGACCCCTTTTACAAGAGCTACCAGTACCAGGCCTCGCCCGGCTTTTTCGGCCGCAGCTTCAGCGCCGCCGGCCTGAGCCGCGAGTTCCTGGCGCGCACCCAGACCGGCACCTTTGCCGACTTCCTGCGCACCAGGCTGGGCAATGCCCTGGCCACCGCTGGCACCGGCGGCCCGGCCGGCACCTGGCAGGGCCAGCGCGGCGTCGCTCAGTCGGACACACTGCAGCTGGACATCCTGCCCAACAGCCTGCCGTATTCGGTGGCTGCGGTCACCCGCGAGGGCGCGGACCTGCCCAGCACCGAGCTGGCCACGGTACGCATCCGCCTGCAGCAGGGCGCACGCGCCGATGATGCGGTGGTGCTGGACAAGACCCTGCCACTGGCGGCGGTGGGCAATGCGCGGCTGACCCTGTCCTATGGGCCGGCCAGCCTGGAAGACCACCGCGTGGCCCTGTTGTATGGCGGCATGGACGGCGTGCCGCTGTATCTGATCGGCCTGCGTGGCCAGCTCAAGCTGGGCGGCGAGCTGGTGGGCACCGCCACCGACAAGGTGGATCCGGGCGCCTCGCTGCGCCTGACGCTCACGCTCAAAGGCCCCTGGGGCGAGCAGGAGGTGGAGCAGACGGTGATGGCCGGCGCCCACCATGCGCTGCTGATCGGCAACGACCCGCAGCGGCCCGCCACCACGGCCGCCTCCGACAGCGACCACCAGGGCGTGAAGCTGCTGGATGGCCTGGGGCTTTATTACACCCGCCAATGGAACGAGGCGGACCGCGACATCGCCGGCTGGCTGGATGCCGGCCTGGTGCGCCCGCTGCCAGCGGTGACGCTGGTGAGCACCACGCTGCGCCCGGTCTATGTGGCCGGCGTGCCGGTGACGCTGGAATGGACCGGCGTGAGCCTGGATGCCGCCCTGCGCCCGGTCGATGGCGTGGGCGCGGGTGCGCCCGATGCGCTCACGCTCTCGGCGCTGGCCGGCTCCTCGCTGGAGCAGGGCGTGTTCCGCGACCAGTTCTCGGTCGAGGCCATGTCGGCCGACCGCGGCCTGCAGCTGGCGCGCGAGCGCGGCCTGGCCGTGCTGGAGCTGGACGGTGGCAACCTCGCACAGATTGACACCACCGACCATGCCGACAACGTCAAGCAGGCCGTTCGTGACCTGGTGGGGCAGGGCTTTGCGGTGCGTATTCCTGCGGCCACGCTGACGCAGCAGGCCTGGAGCGGCTCGGTCTGGCAGGCCTGGCAGGGCACGCGCGCCGGCTTCTTCCTGTCCGGCGGGCTGGCTGGCGGCACCTCGGTGGAGGCGCCGGAGGTCTGGACGCTCGGCTTCCTGGCGGATGTGTTCCGCAGCATGGAGACCGAGGAGGCCAACAAGGACCCACGATCAGGCGTGCGCGTGGTGGCGCTGGGCGCCTCCAGCGGCCAGCGTGGCGTGGCCGGTGAGGCGCTGCCGGTGCCCTATACGGTGCTGGTGACCGACAAGCTGGGTCGTCCGGTGAAGAACGCGCAGGTCACCTTCTCCGTGATTACCGGCGATGCCAAGCTCAACGGCGCTACCAGCGCGACCTTGCCCACCAATGTGATCGGCATGGCTTCCGTCACGGTCGAAATGGGGCAGAGCACCGCCATCAATCCGGTCTGGATCATGCGCAACCCGGGCGATGAGGCGCCCACCCAGGTGGGTGCCGTCAACGTGGATGTGCAGGCCGACAGTGCCATCGGTCCGCTGCGTCCGCGCGAGCCCATGAGCGCCTTGCTACTGCCTGGCCCGCTCTCGGCCTTGAACCCGAAACACGAGCCGGCCAGCAGTGGCCTGCCAGCAGCCACGGTGGATGTGCTGAGCCTGGGCACCGAGGACCAGTACGGCAATCCGATCGCCAATGTCAGCGTTGATCTCAGCATCACCGGCCAGGCGCAATCTTCCTGTGCCACCGGGCCTGGGGGCAAATACCGCCAGGGCGCTCTGTGGAATGCCTCTGTCAGTGCGAACGCCTGTCCCGGCGGGACGGTGCTGGGGCAGTGCGGCCAGCCCTCGCTTCAGCTCAAGTCGGTCTCCAACGGTGTGGTCTATGCCGGCGTGATCCTGAGCAATGAGATCCTGGGCACCAATACCGTCACGGCGCGAGCCGGCGGTGTGTCGCGTCAGTTCAGTTTCACCAACACCGGCTACTGCGTGCCCTATGCCGACAGTGCTGAGTATCTGGGCATGCTGAGTGTTCAAGGTGGAGAACAGGATGGCGAGGGCAATACGGTCTCCGCCGCTGCGCCCGGTCGTACCTATGGCGGCACTTTCCAGGTCAGCTTTATGCGGAGCGAATGGGCCTACTACATCGATGAGAAAGGCATCGTGCGCTTCGACCCTTATGCCAACTGGGTACCGGCCAGCGGCAGCCTCGGATCCGTCAACGTGAGTGCCGGGGGCTCGGCCGCCGTCGCCGGTCAATCCTATCGTGTCACCACCGGGCCCACCCCGGCACGCCATACGACTACGGTGAATGGCAGCGTCACAGTCACAGGCATCCGCAATACACGCAATGGCCCCGAGAACTTCAGCGCTACGGTGAACCCGAGCAGCTCCGGTGGCGAGGTCTTCGGTGTGCGTCCGACCATCCGCAGCATCACCTCGCGTGATGCCGGTGCTGCCGATCCCAGCAAGATCCATCTGGACGGCAATGGACTCAGCCTGTACCCGATCGATGTCAACTACACGGTGGAGCCCGAAGACTACAAGGTCGCGGGCTCCGGTTGGTTGGCCAAGCTGCTGAAGGATGGTCAGCTTGTCGACTATGCATCGGGCAACAGCCGTGCCAAGCAGGGTACGGCCACGCTGCCCCGCTCCCAGGTCTTTCAGCCGCTTCAGCACAACTACGAGGCACAGCTCGACAGCACACTCACCCACACCAAGCTGGAGAGCGACAAGTTCCGCCTGCCGCTGCGCCAGAAGCTGATTGCCGGCGCGCAAGCTGCAGGGGCCTCGCGGTATGTGGATGTGGTGAACAAGCGTGTCTGCGATGTGCGCGGCAGCATGGCCTTTGTGCTGACGCAGGATGCGGTTGCCAAAGTGACCTACCAGCGTCTGGGTGCCGGCGGCGAGTTGCTGGGCTCACCGATGGACCTGGAGCCGGAAAAGGACTACCCGGCCGGGGTCAACGAGGTGGAGATCGACGCCGGGAAACTGGGCGACGGCAAGTTCCAGATCGCCGTGCAGGCGCGGGCCAAGGCGGACCCGTCCATCACCGATGAGGCGGACTCGCGCACCGGTGTGAGCTTCAAGATGTCCAACAACTTGCCGGTGGGCCAGACCCTGGTGCGCGGCGTGAATGTGCGCAGCGGCATCCTGACCCACCAGACCCTGCCACTGAACCTGGCAGGCCGCGGCAATGCCTTCAATCTGGTGCTTTCCTACAGTTCATCGGGCTCGGGCGAGATCTCCACCGTGGGCGCGAACTGGGGCCACAACCACGATATGGGCCTGTTCATCAACAGCTGCGGCGAGGTGTCGGTCAACGCCGGTGACAGTGGTTCGGTGCGTTTCTTCCCGAAGCCGGACGGCACGATGACGCCGGACAAGGGCTACCACGGCACCCTGGTGGCCAACCGCACCGACAACACCTGGGACTATTACAGCAAGGACGGCACCCAGTACCACTACAAGTTCATCACCCAGCGCGTGCAGTGGAAGCTGATGTGGGTGCGTGACCGCAACGGCAACACGCTCACCTACGACTACGATCTGAACGCCTTCCCCGAGCCTGTGCTCAAGGCGGTGACGCACAGCGACGGGCGCAAGCTGAGCTTCAGCTACACCAGCAAGATGGTGCCCCAGCCGGCGGCCGGAACCAGCCAGCGCAATATGCTGACCGAGGTGAAGGGCAGCGGCGACCAGGTCGTCAAGATCGACTATGACGATCTGGGCAATATGGTCAGCCACTCGGTCAATGGTCGCAGCACCAACTATGCCTACACCATCGACGCGCCCAACCCCTGGGACCGCTACCGCCTGAGCAGCGCCACCGACGCCAAGAGCGACGTCACCTCCTACATCTACGGCGTGCATCCGGTCAATGTCGATACGCCGGACGGCATCGTAGCGTTCACCCATCCCTGGGTGTCGGATGTCACGACCAACCTGGGTGGCACCATGCGGCTGTCGATCGACCAACAGGCCTGGTCGCGATCAAAGCTGACGCAGACCCCCGGCGGTACGACCGAGTACACCTTCAACGCCTACGGCAGCCCGCTGACGGTGACCGACGAGGCTGGCACCACGACCATGACCTGGGCCGAGGATGACGTGGTGATGCTGTCCAAGCGCGATGCCCGTGGCGTGACAACGATGTATGACTACGACGCCGAGGGCAACGTCAGGTCAGAGACTGTGGACGGCAAGTCCAGCAAGTACACCTACGAGATACAGAGCAGTGCTCCCTTCAGCAAGTCGCGCATGACCAGCAAGGAGGACCGCAACGGCAACCGTTTCGGCTTTGTGCTGGACGGCGGCGGCAACGTCGTCCGCGAAACGCTGCCCATCGGGTCTTTGACGCACACCTACTCAGGTGTCGGTGACCGGATTTCCAGCACCGACGCCAATGGCAACACCACCCGCTTCGAGTACGACAGCGTGGGCAATCTCAGCGCCACCCGCAATGCGCTGGGCGCCCGCTTGGAAAGCAATCGCGACGCCCGAGGCCGAGTGGTATCCAGCACCGACGGCAAAGGCAATCGCAGCACTTACACCTACGACGGCCAGGACAACCTGGTCTCGCAGATCAACCCTGAGGGTGGCACCCGCACCATGACCTACGACGGCATGGGCAACAAACTGAGCGAGAAAGACGAGGGCGGGCGCACCACGACTTACACCTATGGCAAGGGCTCGCTGGTCACAGGCCTGCAGTTCACCGGCCCCGGCGGCGGCGCCAGCCGCAGCTTCAGCTACGACGGCGCAGGCAACAAGCTGACCGAGACCGACTGGAACGGCGCCACAACCAGCTATGGCTACGATGCGGTTCACCGTGTCACCAGTCGCACCGAGCCGTTGGGCAAGGTCACCAGCTACGCCTATGACGGCGTGGGCAATCTCACCAGCGAAACCACGGCGGGTCGCGGCAGCAGCCACCGCTACGACACGCTCGGCCGTCGCACCTCGACCACGGACGCCGAAGGCCAGTCCTGGGCTTATGAGTACGATGGCAATGGCAACCGCACGGGCGCGACCGATCCGCTGGGCCGGCGCACCGGCATGCGCTATGACGGCATGGACCGCTTGGTCGAAGTGTCGCAGCCCTTGGGCCGCACGACCGCCTACGAATACGACCCGGGTGGCAACAAGATCGCCGAAATCGATCCGCTCGGCAACCGGACCTCCTTCCGCTATGACGCGGCCAACCGCCTTGTCGCCATCCTTCGGCCCGACAGCACGACCGTGGGCCTTGAGTACGACCTGGCCAACAACCTGACGCGCCAGACCGACGAGGGTGGCGGCGTGACGCAGTTCGGCTACGACGCGATGAACCGCAAGACCAGCGCTCGCGACCCCGAGGGCGGCACCCACGGTTACGGCTATGACCGGCTGGGCAATCTGACCAGCGAGACCTGGCCCAACGGCAACGCGCTGAGCCATGGCTACGACCTCTTCAACCGTCGCGTCAGTAGCACGGACAGCATCGGCCGTCTGGGCAGTTGGCGCTATGACAACAACGGCAACCTGCTGTCGGAAGTCGATGGCAATGGCAACACCAGCACGCACGAGTACAACGCGCTGAATCTGCGCACCTCCAGCGCGCTGCCGGGTGGCCGTACGCTGGGCTACAAGCCCGACCTGTTCGGCAATGTGGAGGAGTTGACCGACGCCCGTGGCAACAAGAGCTTCGCGAGCTACGACAAGCTCAACCGCGTCACTCGCAGCACCCATGCCGATGGCGGGGTGGTCGAGTCGGGCTATGACGCGGCGGGCAACAAGACCTTGCAGACCGACCCGCGTGGCTTTGCCACCACCTTCACCTACGATGAGCTGAACCGTGTCAAGACGGTGAAGGATCCGCTCGACCAGGTGACGAGCAGCGACTACGACAAGGCCAACAACCTGGTGCGCCAGACCGACAAGCGCGGCACGGCCACCGAGTACCGCTACGACATGTTGAACCGCCGGGTGAGCACGACCAAGGCCGGCGTGGAACTGGAGGCGCTGAGCTACACCGCGCTGGGCAAGGTGGCCAGCAGCACCGATGCCAATGGCCAGGTGACGCGCTTTGCTTATGACCGGCGCGGTCTGTTGACGTCCACCGCAGCGCCGGAAGGCGCCACCACCCGCCAGCAACTGGACAGCATGGGTGATGTGGTGCAAAGCACCGACGCGGAGGGCCGCGTCAGCAAGACCGACTACGACAAGCGCCGCCGAGCCGTGCTGGTGAGCAATCCGGCGGGCGAGGCCACCGGCTTCGAGTACGACCTCAACAACAACCGCGTGGCCCAGCAGCGCCCGCTGGGTGGCCGCAGCATCTTCGAGTACGACGCCAGCAACTGGCTGGTCAGTGTCACCGAACCTGCCTCGCGCAAGACCCTCTACGAGCGTGACAAGAACGGCAATCTGACCAAGGTGAGCGACGGGGAAGGGCGAGCCGTCAGCTTTGGCTATGACACGATGGATCGCCGCTCCAGCATCACCCAGGCGGGCGGCGCTGCGCAAAGTTTCGAGTTCGACAAGGCTGGCAATCCGACCCTGCACGTGGATGCCAACGGCGTGGCCGTGACACGCACTTTCGACAAGATCAGCCGCGAGACGCTCAAGACCTATAGCGCCAGCTCCGACGGCCTGACAGGCATCGCCACCGGCTATGACGCCAACGGCAATCCGCTCACTATCACCGAGAGCTATGCCAGCGGTCCGGCGCGTGTCACCTCGCATGAGTACGACGCCTTCGACCGCCCGACCAGCAGCCAGGACGGCTATGGCGCCAAGATGGTGTTCAGCTACGACAAGAACGGCAACCGGACCATCCTGGCTACCCAGGATGCCAAGCAGACCCGCTACGGCTACGACGGGCTGAACCGCCTTACCGGCCTGAACAGCCCGGCCGGCGGCGTGCAGTACGTCTATGACCGCAGCGGCCTGACCCTGCAGCAGATCTGGAGCAACGGCACCGCGACCGAGAGTCGCTACGACGCGGCACGCCGCCCGCTGCGCATCACCCTCAGCAAGGGCAGCACCGCGCTCAACCTGACCGAGTACCTCTACGACAAGAACGGCAACCGGCTGGAAGAGCGCATCAACCGCCCGCACGCGGCCAACGGCGCCCAGCTCACCACCTACCGCTATGACGCGGCCGACCGGCTGGAGGGCACCACGCTCACGCGCGGCGCCGACAGCGTGGAAACCACCTGGAGCTACGACCGCGCCGACAACCGCCTGAGCGAAAAAGTGGTGAGCCGCGGTGCCACCAACAGCACGGTGGAGCGCAGCTACAGCTATGACGCGCGCAACCAGCTGCGCAGCATCGCCGACAGCGCGGCCGGCACTATCACGCTGAGCTATGACGCGCAGGGCAACCTGACCCAAAAGGCCAAGGGCGGCGACACCACCACCTATGCCTGGAACGCGCGCGACCTGCTCAGCAACGTGAGCCGCAATGGCACCGTGCTGGGCAACTACAGCAGCGACCATGCCGGCCTGCGCGTCAGCAAGGAGGCCATGAATCCGCTGCAGCCTGGCGCGCCCCCGCGCCTGCTGCGCACGCAGTGGGACGAGCAAAACGCACTGCAGGATCGCGACGCGGCCGGCGCTGTGCTGATGCGCTACGACTTCGCCCAGGGCCAGCCGGTGGCGCTGTGGAGCGCCGAGGACGGCCAGCAACTGCTGCATGCCGACGCGCTGGGCTCCATCGTGGCCACCACTGCGGCTGACGGCACGCTCAAGAGCGAGACCCTGTACGACGCCTGGGGCAATCCCATCGAGCGGCAGGGCCAGAGCGCGAACAAGTTTGCCTACACCGGCCACCAGGCCGACCCCGAGACGGGGCTGTACTACTTCAAGGCGCGCTACTACGACCCGGAGCTGGGCCGCTTCATCAGCGAAGACCCGGCCGATGGCCAGGAAGGCAAGCCGGCCAGCTATCACCGCTATCTATACGCCTATGGCAATCCGCTGGTGTATGTGGATCCGGATGGACGGGTGGCGCTGCTCAAGGACGGTGCGGACACCCTGAGCGATTTCAGTGGCTGGCTGCGCGGGCGCGCCGAGATGTGCAGCGACGGGGCGCTGTGCAAGGTGGCCGCGGGTGCCATCGGCGTGTCGCGCGCAGTGGTGGGGTTGGGCGAGGTGGGCTTGCGGGCCGGCAATGTGCTGGCGAACACGGCTTCGCTGGCGCTGGGCACGCTGGGCCTGAACAGTGAAGACAACGTCAACGCGCATGCGGCCGAGCTGGAAGGCACGGTCAATGCGACCAAGGCGGCCTTTGATGCGGTGACCACCAAGGCCGGCCGTCAGCAGATTGCTGACAAGGCCACGGGCACGCTGGACAAGGCGCTGGCGGGAGACAGCGGCGCGATCAGCGATGTGACGGAATTTGCCGCTGGTTTTGTGGGAGGTGGGGCGGCCGTCAAGCAAGGCGCGAACGTGGCGAGCACCGCCGGCTCGGTGGTCCGGCAAGTGGAGCGGGTTGCAGCGCGGGAGGCGATGGAGGGCACGGCCACGGTGGCCAAGGCCGGGGTGGAGGTCGGGGAAGCCACGGTGGTGAAGCAGACCGGGCGGCTGACGACCGAGGCGGTGGCCGGGCCTGGGGTGGAGGTGGCGGCGGGCAGGACGGTGAAGTCGGTGGAGGCCGTTGCTCCCACCGCCGTCGCCAAGGTGGATCAGCCGATGTTTGGCAGCGCTGGAGCAGCTTCGCTGACGCGGCGGCAGTATATTGAGGCGAATCTGCGCGAGAGTGCAGCGGCGCGGGAGAGTTCCAGTTTTGGCTTGGCGGCGGCTGAGGCGAGAGCCGCAAGAGGTGGTCGTGCTCCAACAGAAGCCGGTAGCAAAGGCGAACGTGTCTCATCCGAACTGACCGGCATGCCGAAGAACACGACACGTATTCCTTCGGCATCAGGAAAGAGGGCCTATCGCACGCCTGACCACATGACTGAAAATCAACGCTACATCGTTGAAACTAAGAATGTGAAGAATCAGCACCTGTCCAGTCAGATTCTGGACGATAAGGCGCATGTGCTGAGAGGCGGCGGACCTGGACGAGTAGATGTGGTAATTGACGAGCGAACTCAGATCACGCCGCAGCTCTTGAGGGAGCACTTGAATCCAGGTAGCCCCATAAAATTGCGTACTGCACCGCTTAATAAATGACAACGGAGAATCAGTGGATACCGAGCTGGCTCTAAAAATTATTGAAGGCTTGGAGCAGTGCACAAGTGAGGATGTGACGACCATCGCCGATGCCTTACGTGTGCTTGCCGAGCATTCTTTCGAAAGCCGAAAGGGAGTATCAACCCGTGGCGTCGCTGGTGCGCCGGATTGGCTCGGTTACGAAATGGCCCTGTGGAAGCTCAGCGAGAGAATTCGACTCTGGCTGAAGCCCAAACGCAAGCTGAAAGGCACAAAAAACCCGCTATTCGATGTCATGGAAAGCATTGTTCTCGATAGCCGATTTGGCAAAGGGCGCCAAGATTTTGTGCTTGTCATGGGAGAGTACGCGAGTCCGTCGTATGGCCCATCACTCGCCAAACTGGTCACTGATGTGGATGTGATGGGTCACGCCATCAAGGCTGTGACCAAGCTTGGTGTATCGGGGCTGAGCGCGCAAGTCAATGAGGTGTCAAATACATCGAAGACTGGCTGGGTTCGAGCCGCAGCAAGGAAATACCTCGAAAAATTCTCATAGCCGGCAGAAGCCTAGCTGCCCGCCCGGCACGAAGCGCCAGCGCCTTTGCTGCGGGCACTGGGGCCAGGTCACCCATTTCCAGTGCCCGAGAGCCCGTTGGGAAGTAGGTGCCAAGTCTTGACGCTGTAGTTCAGAACTGACTCTGACCCGGCGCGCAACCTGCTCGCCAGCGTGAGCCGCAACGGCACGGCGCTCGCCCGCTATGGCTTTGCCCACGGCCAGCCGGTGGCGCTGTGGAGCGCCGAGGACGGCCAGCAACTGCTTCATGCCGATGCGCTGGGCTTGATCGTGGCGCCGTGGGCGGCACGGTCAATGCCATCGAGCAAGCCGGTCAGGTTGCTGAACATCACCTGATCAGTGAAAAGCTGGGCCGCGAGAGCATCTCGGCCTCCGAGGTCGTGAAGACGGCAGCCCTCAGCGCCGTTGCTGCGCCAGTGATGTCGCGGGCGGCATCCGTGATCGAAAGCACGGTGTCGCGAGCCATGACCAAGCGCGGCACATCGCTGACGACGCAGGAGTCCGTGCAGGGCCCGGGTGCGTCGCCGAGCAAGATGGCCGAGCCGGAGTTGAAGTCGGTGGCGGCGGAGGCGTCGATCGATGTCACCCGGGCCCGGGTGGAGGCTAATATTGCGGCCAGCCGCAAGGGCCGCGAGAGCAGCAACTTTGAGGAGCATGTTCAGCGCGAGGCGACGGCCAGGGTGGCGAGTAATCAGCCTGTTGGCAATGCGCAGCCGAGTGCTCCAAGCAGTGCAGGACGTCCATCAGCAGGCTCACTATCTGACTTGGACTTTGTCCAGAAGATTGCTACGAAAGCCGAATCGACTGGTGTTCGCCTTGGCCATGGAGCCGCTGGAACTGGCCCTGCTCAGGGGATTTGGAAGCATGACTATGCTAAGCGTGTTCTCGAGCGATATCAAAGAATGACCGGTGAGAAGATCGACCTCCTAGCAGAAAAGAGTTATTTGGGAGGCGTGCGTGCTACGTATGGAACTGCCGGAAGCGCCCGCCCTGATGTATTTAATCCCGTTACCGGTCAAATATTTGACTATAAATTTGTTAAGAGTCCGGGGCGTGGCCTCAGTTCGGCACAGCGGGCAAAGAATGTGGCCAACGTTCCGAGTGTTAGTGCGCAGTATGAAATTAATCCATGAATAAGCCGGGAATATTGTCCGTATCGACCAGCAGGGAAATTACGAATGATTGGAGAGAGTCATTTCCTTTGTTAGGTATATATAAGTCTATGTGGCTACTGAAGCGTCACGGTCCACTTTTGATGGGTATCGCTCTAGATCGAACCCGATCAAATGATGTGTATTTGCCTACATTTCATGTTCATAATTTGCTTGTGCCGGCCCCTGCTATTTTGCTTTCTTTAGTTTATCCTGTTCCAGATATGCGCCAGGTCAAGCTGCCGCGGCAGATCAAGGTTTTGCGACACGCAGATGACTATCTATCTGCAGTTGCATTCCTGAAGCAGGCGGTTCCGGATCTGGACGCATCAGTTCTTTCATGGCGTCGACTCGTCCAGTTACATAGCGACTTCATCAGACAGAAACGTGATTACGCAATAGCAAAATCCTGCTCCAGATTATTCTTGGATGTAATCTTGTTGGCCTATTGGTGTGGGCATGAAGACTATGCTCGCCATTGTGAGGCCGAAGCTGTTCGATTGATGAAGGACTGGAATCCGTCTGTCGATGTTGCAGCATGGCAGACATCCCTTCATGGTCTGCTTGATCGTGGGGTTATGCAACGTACTCTAGATTCAGAAATATCCAGGCACAAACTAGCACATCTCCCTGTTTGTGAACTCAGCGGTGACGGTGAAGCGGAGGCTATAACCGTCGCCTATACCTCTGCTTGGGCTAGTTGAGGGGCTTGGGGTCGGGGGTAGCGGCCATGTTGGCCTGCGCGTCAGCAAGGAAGCGCTGAACCCGCTGCAGCCGGGGCCCCACCGCGCCTGCTGCGCACACAGTGGGATGAAGAGAACGCACTGCGGGATCGCGATGCCGCCGGCACGGTACTGACCCGCTATGACTTCGCCCACGGGCAGCCGGTGCCATCGGCGTCTCCCGCGCGGTGGTGGGGTTGGGCGAGGTGGGCTTGCGGGCCGGCAATGTGCTGGCGAACACGGCCTCGCTGGCGCTGGGCACGCTGGGCACGCTGGGCCTGAACAGCGAAGACAACGTCAACGCGCACGCTGCCGAGTTGGAAGGCACGGTCAATGCGACCAAGGCGGCCTTTGACGCGGTGACCACCAAGGCCGGCCGTCAGCAGATTGCTGACAAGGCCACGGGCACGCTGGACAAGGCGCTGGCGGGAGACAGCGGCGCGATCAGCGATGTGACGGAATTTGCCGCTGGTTTTGTGGGAGGTGGGGCGGCCGTCAAGCAAGGCGCGAACGTGGCGAGCACCGCCGGCTCGGTGGTCCGGCAAGTGGAGCGGGTTGCAGCGCGGGAGGCGATGGAGGGCACGGCCACGGTGGCCAAGGCCGGGGTGGAGGTCGGGGAAGCCACGGTGGTGAAGCAGACCGGGCGGCTGACGACCGAGGCGGTGGCCGGGCCTGGGGTGGAGGTGGCGGCGGGCAGGACGGTGAAGTCGGTGGAGGCCGTTGCTCCCACCGCCGTCGCCAAGGTGGATCAGCCGATGTTTGGCAGCGCTGGAGCAGCATCGCTGACGCGGCGGCAGTATATTGAGGCGAACCTGCGCGAGAGTGCAGCGGCGCGGGAGAGTTCCAGTTTTGGCTTGGCGGCGGCTGAGGCGAGAATTGGTGCAGCCGCAAAGGGCGCATCGGTTGGCTGGAACAACGGTTGGCGAACCGCCGATGGTAAGTTCGCTAGCCCGTTGGGTGGAGGGAGCGCAGGAGCGGCTGCCGAACAGAGCGTATGGAACGCGGTAGCCCAAAAGCCAGGCTGGAGAGCGATCGAAGGCCGTGTTTCCGTTCGAAATGCCGCGGGCGATCTGCGTGTCTATGATGGTGCTGCAGTGAGCCCGAGAGGCCGCGTCATTGGGCTTGAAGTGAAATCGGGTGGGGCTCCATATGGGGGCTCTCAGGCCGCATTCGACTCAGGAGTGAATACGTTCAATCCTGCTTTTGGTGTTGGTCAAAATCTTGGTCTTGAAGTTGGGCGGTCACTCTTGATTCGGCGGCCATGACGACTGCGAAAAACTCACAATCAGATCTTCTGGCGGCACTCTCTCAAGTGGCTGATGAGCCACTTGGCTTGGACGGTTTTAGGCGCAGGGCGGGAAGCTTCACCTACATGCGCAAGCTGAACGGCTCACAGCAGGAAGTTGCTTTCGTTGCCGATTGGAACCCTAAATATCAACCGGGAGTCGCTGCGCATTTGCATCCGATGATTCGCCAAAAAATGCCGATCATTAGCAAACGGGCTCTCGAACTCGTGAAGGGAGACGAATTGCTCCTCGCGAGAGCGCCCGAGGTTGTTCTGAATCAGCCAATCCAGTTCGCGGCCCCAAAGGAAGTACATGTCCGATGGTTTTCGACGGGCGCAAAAGAGTTTGTTGAAACGTGTGAATCGATTGTCGCCTTCGTGCGGCAATGGGTGTTGCCACTACTCTCCGAACTCTCGACGCCTGAGGGTTTGGTTCGAGCCTATGAGTCCAACGATACCCGCGTGATGAAGCAGAAGCACTGGCACGTCTTTGTTGTTGCAGCATATATAGAATTGGGTCGGTTGGATCTTGCGCGTGAGGTTGTCGCCGAGCAATTCGGAAGCCCGGGAATGCGGAGGCAATATTCCTCGCTCTTCGACATGGTTGGCGACACAATGTAATGTGACTGATCAACCATGCTGCGGGTCACCCATTGATGCCCTTGGGCGTGAAACCTTTGAGACCCCCTATCTCGTTCATTAATTCGGATCGCAGATCATGAAGAACGAGTCCTTGCGGCATGCGATTGCGGATCAAATGCTGGAGGCGGCTCTTAAGGAGGCTTCAGAATCAGCTGAGTCGATATTGTTTTTTGCCAAGAGCTTGGGGTTGTCCGTGGAGGATTGCGTCAGCTACGACGAAGCAGGCTTGATTTAGGTGGAGGGTATTTATCGTAAGCTTTGTAATGAAGAAAAATTCTCTGCATCTCTTGATCGGGCTCACTTTGAACAGCTGATGATGTATTTCCTCGGTCAAACTCTTGTGCGTTGTCAAGATGCGCGGTGGGTTGCCTACAAAGGTCGCGATCATGTCGTGCGACCGCTATTGATACGATTTACCGATACGGGCAAGGGCCTCGACATTGCCGCCATTTGTTTTGACTTGATCGGCAGTTCGGGTTTGGCAGGAGCTAATGTTGGGCAGGCGCTGGCGCGGTATTTCAATAGGGCCAAGAGAATTGCGCTAATTTCGACGTGAACTGATGGTCCCAAGTCTGGAGCGGCTCGCAGGCCTTGGGGGCGAACGCGACGGACGTGGGTCTCAAGAGCGCCTCGTGGTCACGCATCAGCCATCCCCGTCGTTGAACTCACCGGCACTTGGTTCTCGATTCACGGCTGCGCCACCATTGCCCTGGGGCAATTCCCCCGTTTCCCATTCACGAGCGTTCGCCGGAGGCAGGTGTCAGGTCTTGACGCTGTAGTTCAGACCTGACCCTGTTGGCGGGCTGACCCTGCACGAGGTCTGGAACTTCGCCTCCGGGGGCTTCGTCAAACGCCATGATGCGCGCCTGGAACTGCGCGACTCGGGGCAGATCACCCAGGAGCAGTACGAGAAGTCGCTGGTGCTGGACGCGACCGTGTCGGTGGTGGCCAATCTGGCCGGCGGTGCGGTGGGCGGCAAGGTGGCCGGCGCCGTCGGTGGCCGGGTCGCCGGCAACGCGGCGGGCCGCGTGGCGACCGAGATGGCGACGGGTGGCGCCGTGGGCGGCACGGTCAATGCCATCGAGCAGGCCGGCCAGGTTGCTGAGCACCACCTGATCAGTGAGAAGCTGGGCCGCGAGAGCATCTCGGCCTCGGAGGTCGTGAAGACGGCAGCCCTCAGCGCCGTCGCTGCGCCAGTGATGTCGCGGGCGGCATCCGTGATCGAAAGCACGGTGTCGCGAGCCATGACCAAGCGCGGCACATCGCTGACGACGCAGGAGTCCGTGCAGGGCCCGGGTGCGTCGCCGAGCAAGATGGCCGAGCCGGAGTTGAAGTCGGTGGCGGCGGAGGCGTCGATCGATGTCACCAGGGCCAGGGTGGAGGCTAATATTGCGGCCAGCCGCAAGGGCCGCGAGAGCAGCAACTTTGAGGAGCATGTTCAGCGCGAGGCGACGGCCAGGGCGGCGAGTAATCAGCCCGAGGTCGCCAGTGCAGCACCGCCGCGTGTCGTGGACAAATCTTGGAAGGACAAGATTGACGGCATTGCGCAAAGAACGGGTAACGACAGTGCTCACCAAATTAGGACATATCGCGAAGCAATTGCCTATGCAAAGGATCCGGATGTAGTGAGTGTCCATTTGGACCATGGATACAATCGAGCGCTCGGCTTGGAGCCGAAAACAATTGCTCCGAATCGTCGGCCTGATGTGGTTGCTGTCTATGGCGATGGTCGAGTCGCCAGAGTGGAGGTTCAGTCGAAAACGGATTTCGCCTCGATTTTGCGCGGTAGAAATGCGGCCTTGGATAATCAATTGCAGGCGCAAGGTTATACGCCTTTGACTCCCCGTGTGGTGGTGCCGACTCGGCGCCCAAAATAGCTACCGATAGTTGAAATTATGGATGCGTGGGCTCTTGGTTTGTATTGCTATACGGATCGGATTTCGTCAGATCTTTTTGTGAGATTTCATGACGCGGCTATTGCCATATTTGGGCAAGCTGGCATCAAGCCAACATACTTTTCTGCTGATGGTGATGGCTATGATGGCCGGGCTACAAAATTTGGAAAGAGAGTTCACGCGCGGGCCTTGAAGGAAGGGTTTTCTGGCGTCCAAACATTGACTCTGGTCGCCAACCCCGAGGGCAGTGATGAGCCGGCATACGACAGCTTCGCTTCTGCTTCAATTAGCTACATTCAAGACTCAGGCGAGCTGCTGGTCTGTGTCTATATTCGAGATGATCTCCTGCAATTTCGCGGAGAAATTTTCAATAGCATGTTGCAAGAGCTAATTCGCTTGCAGGCCTGGGACTTTGGATATGCGTTTAAGGCTCCAGTTGAGAAGAAGCCGGAATTCCACGTCCTTGCATTGGATGGGGGGGGCAACAGCCGGGAGGAACTTCGCAGGCTGAATGCGTGGTATGCCTCCAAGGCTGGGGACCGACTCTCTCGTTTGAGGGACGTCTATCCGATCTATTTCCTCAATGAGAAACAGCTTTCTGGACTTGCGACCGCTGATTTGAGTTTGAGAGCCTTTGCTCAAGGGCATCCGGGCTCGTCATTGACGCCGCTGGATGGCTCGACACTGTCGCTCTGGGAACTTTCCTCTGATGAGGTGGAGAGCGTTCGGGAACACTTGCTCCCCAGTGGACTCCTGATCACCCGGTAGCTGAGCTTGCCTGCGTTCGCAGCGGTTATCCACCTGTTCTTCAACGGCTTGGTGCAATTCCTGCTGCTGCCTCTGGTGCTGAGTTTGGCCGTCTGGGCCGGCCTGCCGTACCTCGTCTTCGATGCCGACTGGAAGACGGTGGCTGTGTCTGCCTGGGCGATTCTGAGCAGCAACGACCAGCAATGGCACACGATCTTGGGCCGGCCGTGGGCCGTCGGCACGCTGCTGATGGCCTGGCTGTTCGCCGGGTAGCCCCCCGTGTCAGGTCTTCCCTTTCCTATGCCAGCCAGAGAGCCTGTCGGGGAAGAAGTGCCAAGTCTTGACGCCATAGTTCAAACCTGAGCCTGCTGGCGACTTTGACCTGCCCCCTCCCGCCGTACCAATCAGGTGGGCTTGCGGGCCGGCAATGTGCTGGCGAACACGGCCTCGCTGGCGCTGGGCACACTGGGCCTGAACAGCGAAGACAACGTCAACGCGCATGCGGCCGAGCTGGAAGGCACGATCAATGCGACCAAGGCGGCCTTTGATGCGGTGACCACCAAGGCCGGCCGTCAGCAGATTGCTGACAAGGCCACGGGCACGCTGGATAAGGCGCTGGCGGGAGACAGCGGCGCGATCAGCGATGTGACGGAATTCGCCGCTGGTTTTGTGGGAGGTGGAGCGGCCGTCAAGCAAGGCGCGAACGTGGCGAGCACTGCCGGCTCGGTGGTCCGGCAAGTGGAGCGGGTGGCAGCGCGGGAGGCCATGGAGGGCACGGCCACGGCGGCCAAGGCCGGCGTCGAGATCGGGGAAGCCACGGTGGTCAAGCAGACCGGGCGGCTGACGACCGAGGCGGTGGCCGGGCCTGGGGTGGAGGTGGCGGCGGGGAAGACGGTGAAGTCGGTGGATGCGATGCCGAGTAGCCCGCCCGGCATTCAAGTCGCTCAGAAATTGCCAGCCTCGATTGGGAATGACGTCCCCTACTCATCGAGAGCCATGCGTGAAATGCTCGAAGACAGGTATGGGAAGGGCAATGTATCTTCAACCACAGTGCCGCCTCAAGGCCAGGGGCTGCCGAACCTAAAATTGGCTGGGTCAATGCATCGCGCTGGTGTGCCATTCGATGCGAAGGGATTTCCAATCTTCGATAATGTTGCTGCCTTTGACACGAGACTGGCTGTTGACGCCTTTAAATCAGCGTCCTATAAAGGGCAGATGCGTATGGCTACGAGAGATTTGCGTGAGGCGATAATGCGCGGTGAGGCCTCACCGGCGCAATTCAACGCCAATCAGCTGAAGCAAATTCAGAGTGGCTCACACAAAATCCAGGGTCTTACTTGGCATCACCATCAGGATACAGGACGTATGCAGCTTATTAATCAGAAGCTTCACAACGCAGTTGGCCATGTTGGCTGGGAAGCCATGTCAAAGGGGTTGTAATGCAAAGCGGAATTGGTTTGCAAAAGGATGATGATTCGGAGATCGCTTTCGTTGTTGAGGCCCTGTTCAGTGGTGCAATAACCATTCCGGAATTGCGTGAATGGTGTTCGCACGTCATCGAGGTATCGAACGTGTCGGATATTCCTCCGTATATCTATGATCTACTGGATTACGATGGGGGGGTTGCTGGTGTAAACAGGGCAATAGGTTTTTTTCCGGTTAGTGGCCTTTCCTCTAGCGAGATTTCGGCGCTGAATGGAATTGCCTATGTGCGGGGGCTTCAGCCCTTTGACAACGCTGCGAAAGCGGGTGTCGCCCAAAAGGCCCTTGCCCGGAATGGTCATGTGGCTGAGAGATTCGCCTCTATTTTTCCTTTCTTGCGCACGAACGTGAGTCCGTGATCTTGCATAGGTGTTGGACCCCATGTGATCATGTCTCATTCATAGTTGGGCCTTGTTCAAGGCCAGGGATATGCTGTGGTGCGGCTTCAACACCGAAGCGCAACAGAAGTGCGGTCTCAAATCTGAAGTGCAGTACCGGGCTGTCCCAATGAATCACCGTCTGGCCTCGGGGTCCTCTGGCCTCGGGGTCACCCATTAGACGTCCCCGTCAAGTAGCAAACACACGCTCCTGCACTGCAAGAGCGCACCCTTTCCCTCAAGACTGCATTCCCCGTCGCTGAACTCACCGCGCACTTGGTTCTCGATGCATGGTTGCGCCGCAGCGCACCAGTCACCCATCAGGATCAAGGCGGCCCGTGTTGCCACAAGTGCCCCTGGCGGCATTCACCGCCCCAGAAAACCCTCTGTGCCGCAGCCCGTCCATTCATTGCGAGCCCTGGACTCGTACAGGTCTTGTGGCTGCCTGCCCGTGACCGCTCACGCTGGCTGGCTCCAACCCCATCTGGCTCGTGCTGCGGGCGCTGCGAACTTCTTCAACTCAGGGGGATCGGCGCGAGCAGGCATTCAAGTCTCATGGTTGTGCCAACCCCTTCGCGGCCTTACCAGCGCCGTCCCTTCACTCGTCAACTCCTGTCAGCCGAAGGCGCGTGCGGCATCGAACGGCGCCCCCGTCTTCATCACATGAAAGCAGGCCCGGGCCAGCTTGTGGGCCACCGCCTTGATCGCCACCACCTGCAGACTCTTGGCGCACTTCTTCTGGAACCAGCGCCGTATCGTGTCGTCGTAGCGCACGGCAAAGTGCGCCGCCTCGATGAACGCCCAGGCCAGGTGCTTGTTGCCGCACTTGGCGTTGCCGCTGCCCTTCTTCTTGCCATTGGATTCACGTCGGCTGTCCACCGTGCGCGCATAGGATGCAAAGTGGCCGGCATCGGCAAAGCGGGCCATGTCGCCGCTCTCCAGCGCGATAGTCAGCCCCAACGCCTTGCCGATGCCTGGCGCTGTGTGCAGCGCCTGATAGTCGGCACGCTCGCGTGCTTGGGTCAGGATCGCACTCTCCAGCCGTTTGACCTGCTCGTCCAGGCAATCCATGACAGCACGGTTGGTCATGAGCGCCAGACGCTGAGCCGGCAGCATCGGCATGGTGGCGATGTCCTGGTCCGTCCAGCGCTTGATCTCGTTGCCGCTGGCGTTCGTGCCCAGGTTGCGTGCTACGAGGTTTTGTATGCTCAGGATCTGGCTGGTGCGCTGGCGCGCGAGTTGACTGCGCTTGCGAAGCAGGTCACGCAGCGCTCGCTCGTGGCGTGGATAGATGTAGCCGGTGGGCAGGATGCCCAGGCGCAGCAGATGTGCCAGATGGCGCGCATCGTCGAGATCGCCGCTGTGCTTGAGGCCGTCGTACTGCTTGACGGCACAGGTGTTGACCAGGTGGATCGTGAACCCGGCGTCCTGCAGGCCATCGACGAGCCAGTACCAGTTGTAGGTGGACTCGATGGCAATGCCCTGGATTACGCCCGGGCAACCCCGAAGCGCCTGCTCGATCTTGGCAAGGTCATTGGGAAGCCGCTTGCTGAACACGATCCGATCCGTCTCATCCAGCACGCACAGCACGCTGTTGTTGCTGTGCAGGTCAATCGCTGCGTACAGTGTCATGTCGGTCTCCTTCGCGGGCTCGCCCGCTTGATCTGGAAACCAAACGGTAGGCCCGTGAACGGGGATCGACAACTCGGGCTAGATGATTCTTCAAGTATTGCAGGCTGCTGTGAGGGCGGACCTCGTTGTAGTGCTGGCGCCAGGTTTCGATGACCACGGCGGCCTCGCGGCGCGAGCGGAACCACTCGATGGACAGGCACTCGTCTCGGAATTTGCCGTTG
>NZ_JAQOWX010000309.1:0-386 GCF_028462495.1 Paucibacter sp. XJ19-41 | reverse complement strand
TCCGGGCTGTTGCCAAAGCTCAGCAGCGAGAAACCGTCGGCCAGGCCATCGAAGCTCAGCGTCATCAAGGTGAAGGCATCGTCCGTCTGGTCGCCGGCCAGAACGTCATCGTCGCCCTCCAGCGAGAAGGCCTGCACGCCGAAGTCCATCGGCGGCACCGAGGCTTCAATGCTGAACCACGCGCCACCGAGCCCCGCGCCCAGCGTGTAGCCGGTGAAGCCAACGATCGCCGGGTTGTACTTGATGTTGAGATCAAACGCCGAGACGATCTGCCCACCCAGGCCGCTGATGTTGACATCGATGGAATACGGACCGCCGACGGCCACGCTCATGCTGGACGGCGAGAAGCTGACAACGGGTGCCGCCTGCGCGGTAGCCCCTCCCAA
>NZ_JAQOWX010000308.1:0-396 GCF_028462495.1 Paucibacter sp. XJ19-41 | reverse complement strand
GCATCGTCTTCGGCCAGCAGCTCGAACTTGGCCTTCTTGCCGCCGATGGTCACGCCCTTGGCGTTCAACTCATCGATGGCCATGCGGGCGCCCAACTCATTGTCCTTGCCCAGATGGGCAATCGCGCCGCTGGTCGGGCCGACATGGCCGATCTTGACGACCAGCTCTTGTGCTTGGACAGCACCGGTCAGCGCCATCACGGCCAAAGGCACTGCAAGCTTCACTTGAATGTTCATCAAACTCTTCTCCAGGACGATCAATGCCCAGCGTTGATGGCGCGCGGGCGGGCGCCTTGCGAGGCGGAAACGGTAAGCCCGCGTGAGAACTATTCGCCCAGGTAGGCGGCCCTGACCTTGGGATCATTGAGCAAGGTCTTGCCCTCGCCGGTCATGGTGA
>NZ_JAQOWX010000307.1:0-396 GCF_028462495.1 Paucibacter sp. XJ19-41 | reverse complement strand
TGGTCTTGTGGTCGGGCGTGAGCCGGTGCAGCAGCCACATCAGTTCGATGTTGCGCTGGCACTCCCGCTCCAGACGCCTCGATGAGCGCAACCGATTGAGGTAGCCGTACAGGTACAACATCAGCAGGTCCGCCGGGTCGTACGGCGGGCGGCCTGTGGCCTTGCTGTGGGCTCGAGCAAAACCCAGCGCCTTCAGGTCCAGCCGCGCCACGAACGCCGCGATCACCCGGCACACATGCTCCGGTCCGATCAACTCGTCCAGCGACACCGGAAACAGGCTGCCCTGGTCTCGACTCTGTCCTTGCACGTAGCCCATAAGAACAATGCCCTGCAACTTGCGTTGCAGGGCATTGTCTTCAGGCCTTCAGCTTAGCGTCAGAGTATTGACACGGACTG
>NZ_JAQOWX010000306.1:0-406 GCF_028462495.1 Paucibacter sp. XJ19-41 | reverse complement strand
CGGGTGTTGCTGGGGAGCTGTACCTGGGCGGGGAGGGGCTGGCGCGAGGCTATCTGCAGCGCGCGGGGCTGACGGCCGAGCGTTTTGTGGCCGATCCTTTCGATGATGCCGGTGGACGGCTGTACCGCACAGGTGATCTGGTGCGCTGGCGCGACGACGGGCAGATCGAGTACCTGGGGCGCATTGATCATCAGGTCAAGGTCCGGGGCTTCCGCATCGAGCTGGGCGAGGTGGAGGCGCAGCTGCTGTCGCATGGGGCAGTGCGCGAGGCGGTGGTCGTGGCGCACGACGGAGGTGCCGGGGGCACGAAGCTGGTGGCGTACGTGACGCCGCAGGCGGGCGAGGCGGTCTCGGCGCTGGACACGGGGGCCTTGCGCGAGCATCTGCTGAGGGTCTTGCCGGACTA
>NZ_JAQOWX010000305.1:0-411 GCF_028462495.1 Paucibacter sp. XJ19-41 | reverse complement strand
TCGCCCAGGTAGGCGGCCCTGACCTTGGGATCATTGAGCAAGGTCTTGCCCTCGCCGGTCATGGTGATCTCGCCGGACTCCATCACGTAGCCGCGGTTGGCCAGTTGCAGCGCGCGGCTGGCGTTTTGCTCCACCAGCAGCACCGTCACGCCCTGCTGGTGGATGTCGTTGACCACCTCGAAGATCTTGTCCACCATGATGGGGCTCAAGCCCATGCTGGGCTCGTCCAGCAGCAGCACCTCGGGCCGCGCCATCAGCGCGCGCCCCATCGCCAGCATCTGCTGCTCGCCGCCGCTCATGGTGCCGGCGAGCTGGTTGCGGCGCTCCTTCAGGCGCGGGAAGATGCCGAAGATGCGCTCCATATCGCTCTGGATCTCGGCGTCGTTCCTGATGTAGGCGCCCATCTGCAGG
>NZ_JAQOWX010000304.1:0-422 GCF_028462495.1 Paucibacter sp. XJ19-41 | reverse complement strand
CGCGCGCGGCGGACGGCGGATGGCGGCCGCGGTGATCCAGCGCGTGCTGGACGCGGCCTGAGCGGGAGCGACCGATGCTGCGTCTGCATCGACATCAGCTCGCGCGCCTGACGCCGGGTGGTTGGGCGGCCGTGCGCGCCCAGGCCCGCGACGCGCTGGAGCAGGCCTGCCTGGCCCATTGGGCCGACGCCGGCCTGCCGCTGGTGATCACGCAGCAGCGCTGCGGCAGCGGGACAGACGCGCCAGTGATCGCAATGGGCCTGTCGGCCCCGCTGCGCTGGGAGCGGCGCCGGATCAGTCTGCAGGTGCCGCGCGCCGAGGTGCTGTACTTCGACGAGTTCCCGACCGGCGCGCAGATCACGCCCCTGCTGCCGGCCCGCGCACGCGCCGCCTGGGAGCGGCTCTGCGCCGCGCTGCGCGCG
>NZ_JAQOWX010000303.1:0-433 GCF_028462495.1 Paucibacter sp. XJ19-41 | reverse complement strand
TGATCGGCGCAGCCATGCGCGACTGCTCGTCCAGCAGGGCCACCGAGGGACCCTGGCGCGGCATCTCGGCAAAGGCCGAGCGGCCCAGCCAGCGGCGCGCGCCGCGATCCGGGCTGCGCAGCACCGGCGAGAGCTGCTGCGGGTCGCCGGCGAACAGCCGGGCGCGGCCCAGCGGCATCAGCGCCAGCGCATGGGCCAGGCTGACCTGGCTGGCCTCGTCGAAGACCAGCAGGTCGAACGGCGGCTCGTCGGCATCGCTGCCACTCAGCTCGCGCAGCGTCTTCAGCGTGAAGGCGGCGCGGGTGGTGGTCATGCTGGCCAGCCGACAGCGCCGCAGCACCTGCAGCGAGGCGGCGCGCAGCTCCTCGCGCAGCGCCGCGACACGGTCGGCCCAGGCCTTCAGCGCGCCGGCGTCGCCGCGCGCCGAAGGCCG
>NZ_JAQOWX010000302.1:0-440 GCF_028462495.1 Paucibacter sp. XJ19-41 | reverse complement strand
GGCGGCGGCCGCTCGGCCGGCCGGCCATGGCGCGCCAGGGCTTGCAGCAGCTCGGCCTGGCTGATCGGCTTGGTCAGGTGGTCGTCGCAGCCGGCCTCCAGGCTGCGCAGCGCGTCGCTGCCGAAGGCATGGGCCGTCAGCGCGATCACCGGCGTGCGCGGCCAGCCCTGCTCGGCCTCCAGGCGGCGCAGCTCGCGGGTCGCGCTGTGGCCGTCCATGCCGGGCATCTGCACATCCATCAGCACCAGATCGAAGGCCTGCTCGCGCAGGCGCTGCAGGCCCAGCGCACCGTTCTCGGCCAGCGTGATGTGGTGGCCGTGGGGCTGCAGCATGGCCTCGATGACCATCACATTGACCTCGTTGTCCTCGCACAGCAGGATGTGCTGCGGCGGCGCCTCGGCCAGCGGCGCGCTGGTGGTCGGGGCCGCGCCCGGCTCGGG
>NZ_JAQOWX010000301.1:0-468 GCF_028462495.1 Paucibacter sp. XJ19-41 | reverse complement strand
CCGGCTGATCGCCTGGCTGCGGCTGCGCGTGGCCGCCGACTTCCCGCTGGCCAGCCTGCGCCTGGCCTGGGCCGGCCTGCATGCGATCGAGATCGAGCAGCGCCAGGCCCTGGCGGACCGGGTGCTGGGCGTCTCCGACGGCGGCTCCGACCAGCGCTTCGAGCTGGGACTGGCGGCCCAGGACAGCGCCGAGCCCGAGGCGCTGCAATGCCGGGTCCACGACACGGTGCTCGGCAGCCGGGTCTGGCAACAGGTCGACGACCTGGGCCGCGCCGGGCCGCTGGACGAGGTCTACCGCTTCGATGCCGAGGCCGGCAGCCTGTGCTTTGGCGACGGCATCCAGGGCCGTGTGCCCAGCACCGGCAGCCGCATCGTCGCGGCCGGCCTGCGCGTCGGTGGCGGCGCGCGCGGCAATCTGCCGGCCGGCACGCTGAGCAAGCTGGCCAGCGTCAGCGACCTGCTCAGCGG
>NZ_JAQOWX010000300.1:0-471 GCF_028462495.1 Paucibacter sp. XJ19-41 | reverse complement strand
GCGGCAGGCGATCGGGGGCCAGCAGCCGCCAGCCGACACGGCCGCTCAGCGCCGCTTCGGGCACCTCGGGCAGGCGGGCCAGCTCGGCCCATTGCTCGAGATTGCGGCGCTGGTCGGCCGGGCGCAGCGCCGGGTCGTCATCCCCGTCCTGGCTGGTGGCGCCGCACCACAGCCCGCCGGCACCGTCGGCCAGCGCATAGCCGGCGCCGGCCAGCGGCAGGGCCGGCAGCGGGCTGGCTTGTGCCAGATGGCTGATCTGGCCGCGCTGGCGTGTCAGGGGCAGTGCCAGATCGAGGGCCAGGTCTTGCAGCAAGCGCTGGCTCTGGTGACCGCCGGCCAGCACCACGGCCGGCGCCTCGGCCAGCAGGGCGCCGTCCTCGTCCAGCGCCCGCCAGCCGGCCCCGCCCGGGCGCAGGCTGGCGACACACCGGCCCAGCCTCAGCGGGGTGTCGCCGAGCAGGGCACGCACAT
>NZ_JAQOWX010000030.1:47522-47991 GCF_028462495.1 Paucibacter sp. XJ19-41 | reverse complement strand
CGACCAGGCCGCGCCATCGGCCAGCAGGGCCAGCAGCGCGGCCTGATCGCCGGCGATCGGCGGTTCCAGCAGCACGAGCTCGCGGCCGTCGCGGGGCTTGAGCGCATAGCCGCGCGCCGTGGCTTCGATGCCGGCCAGCGGCGCGAGCAGCCCGCGCAGCCGGCCGATCTCGACCCGCAGCCGGGCTCGGTGCGTGTCGTCCGGATCGCGGCTGCGGAACACCGTCTCGATCAAGCCCTCGCGATCGACATCAACCGGCCAGGCCGCTGCCAGCGCCCGCGCCAGTGCGAACAACACCGGCCGGCGCGCCAGCGGCCGCCACAAGTCGCCTTCGGCCGATGCCAGCTGCAGGCCCCGTCGGCAGGCATCGACCACCAGCACCGGCGAGCTCAGCAGCGCCTCGACCTCGGCCAGGCGCAGCATCTGCGGCGCGGTACCCGCCGACAAGCACCGGGCCGCAGGCCTGTGC